>JALSLX010000144.1 GCA_026988095.1 Thiotrichaceae bacterium | reverse complement strand
GCTACGCCGTAGGCATCACCTTTTGCGTGTTTGTCTAGCATATCAAGCATGAGGCTTTTAGCTAAACGCTGGCTGGCTTCCCAGCGATTAAAGTCATCATTATCATTTGCCATTAAGAAGATATTATCTTCTATGCTGTAGTCATAATTAAGTTTTACGGGTGCTGAAAAATCTCTTAATAATGATGGTAATGGCGTGCTTTCAATATTGTCAAACGTTGCGCTTTGTGTCATTTCGGTTAGCTGAATGGTATCGCTCACCAGCTCTTTTCCATCGCTATCGAGCAATGCAAACTTCATGGGGATGAGATACGCCTGCTTATCTTCACTTTGTGCTTCTGGCGTACTTGGATAAGTTTGCTTAAAGTGCAAGGTGCAGGTTTTTGCATCGGCATCATATTCCATTGTTACATCGACAACAGGCGTACCTGCTTGGTTATACCAGCTTTCCATTTGACTTAAATCGACACCGTTTGCATCTGCCATAGCGCTTAAAAAATCTTCGGTGGTGACTGCTTGCCCATCATGGCGCTCAAAGTATAAATCCATACCTTTACGGAAGCCGTCTTGCCCTAGCAAGGTGTTATACAAGCGCACCACTTCTGCGCCTTTTTCGTAAACTGTCATGGTGTAAAAATTGTTGATTTCCATAAACGATGCGGGGCGAATCGGGTGCGCCATTGGGCTGGCATCTTCGGTGAATTGGTGGGTGCGCAGCATACGCACGTCTTCAATACGCTTTACGGGACGTGAGTGTAAATCAGAGGTGAATTCTTGATCTCTAAATACGGTTAAGCCTTCTTTTAAACTGAGCTGAAACCAATCACGACAGGTAACGCGATTACCCGTCCAATTATGAAAGTATTCATGTCCGATAACGGCTTCGATATTGATATAATCGCTGTCGGTTGCTGTTTCTGGGCTGGCAAATACGAGTTTGGAGTTAAAGACATTCAAGCCCTTATTTTCCATCGCGCCCATATTAAAATCATCAACCGCAACGATCATGTAAATATCTAAATCGTATTCTAGCCCGAAGCGTTCTTCATCCCACTGCATGGCGCGTTTTAGCGATTGCATCGCGTGGTCACACTTATCAATATTGTGAGCTTCGGTATATATTTCTAGCTTTACATCTTTGCCTGATGCGGTGGTGTAGCTATCAGTTACGTGCTCTAAATCACCTGCGACTAGCGCGAATAAATAAGCGGGTTTTTTGAATGGGTCTTGCCATTTGGCAAAGTGTCTGCCGTTTTCAAGATCACCTGAATCAATCAAATTACCGTTAGAAAGTAGAACAGGAATTGTCTTTTTATCTGCACGAATCGTGGTGGTGAATTTACCCATCACATCTGGGCGATCTAAAAAGTAAGTGATTTTACGAAAACCCTGCGCTTCACATTGTGTACAAAAGTTACCACTAGATTGGTATAAGCCTTCAAGCGAAGTGTTCTTTTGGGGATAAATTTTGGTGGTGATTACTAGCGTAAATTCATCTGCCAAATTCGATAAAATCATTCCCGTATCAGTGAGTTGATAATCATCATTATCTAATTCATAGCCATTAATGGCAATACGTTCTAGCTCTAGCTCAGTGCCAAATAATTCTATGTCTTTCTCAGTAGAGTCATCATTGCGCTTATAGTCAACCGAAGCCGTAACCATTGCATGATCATCTTCTAAATCAAAAACTAAATCGACAGTATCAATCCAAAAGGCGGGTTGTTGGTAATCTTTCAGGTAAATGGTTTTTGCTTCAGTGTGCTTCATAGTATTTATTCTTTATAGGAGAGACTAAAAAAAATTAGTAAGGACAATAAGGGAAATAGATGATAACTTATTCTCAGTGCATTTTGCACGAGTCTGACAATAGAATCATTTATCAATGAACTTCCAAAGGATAAATAACAATGAAAATATTTTTATTAAAAAGAAAAGTAGCCATTATCACCACAGTGTGTGCCTTTATGTTTATTAGCTCACCTGCTTATACGGATGAAGAAGCGTTATCAATCTCAGTGGTTCGTTTATCAGCAGAATCAGCACTCATTGTTGCCAAAGCAGCCATGCTTGAATGTCGTAAACAAGGTTATCAGGCAACGGCAACGGTCGTTGATAAAAATGGGATTATACAAGCCGTAGTACGCGACACATTGGCTCCACCCGTTTCTATTGGAATTAGTAAAGCTAAAGCGTACACATCAATTAATTTTACTGCCGATACATCAAGTATGGAATCACGCCAAAATTCGGCTGTTGGGAATTTTGAAGGTGTACTGATGTCTGCAGGTGGGGTAGTGATAAATGTAGGTGGCGTAATTTATGGTGCTGTAGGGGTAAGCGGTGCACCATCTGGTGTTACTGATGAAAATTGTGCTAAGGCTGGTATTGCCGCGATTGCTGAAGAACTTGAAATGGCAGATTAATTCGCCTTTTGCTAGTCTGATATTTTACCGCGTAAAACTTTAGTTTGGCTCCTTTTCTTTTTATTGTCTAAACGCCTTAATTTAGAGCCTTTTGTTGGACGAGTTGGGCGTCTAGCTTTTTGAACAGTCGATACCGTTTTGATAAGTGCTTGTAAACGCGCCAGTGCATCTGCCCTATTCTTCTCTTGGGTACGAAACACTTGTGCTTTTAAAATCAAAACACCTTCTTTGGTGATGCGTTTATCTTTGAGGTTTAATAATCGCTCTTTGTAATACGCTGGCAACGATGAAGCATTAATATCAAAGCGTAAATGTATCGCAGATGAAACTTTATTTACGTTTTGCCCACCCGCACCTTGTGCACGAATAGCAATTAGCTCTATTTCATCATCAGGAATGGATACATTATTGGAAATCACTAACATAGTTAATCATTTTAACTCAATATTTATACCCCACCCCCCTTTTTTTCGACGATTTGTAAACTAACTAATACAAAACGTCGAAAAAAGGGGGGGATGGATGTAAATAATTAAAATATGTTCATGAACATGAATAGAATTAGACTAGTATATGTGTCCAATACCTGCTGATTTCTATCATGACTAAAAAATCTGATCACCCGTTCAAAAACCACCGTATGCCTTTCTCAATGCGCTTATTCTTCTTCAGTACTACTTTTCTGTTTAAGGTTTTGGGCGTTATTTCACCCAAGTTAGCTGGCAAACTTGCCTTGCGATTGTTTATGACGCCAACGCGTTTTAAAACGCCTCGTAAAGAACAAGCACTACGCGAATCTTCAAAGCTTACCTTTATCACTGTACGAGACCGCAAAATATCAGTACGTTCATGGGGTGAAGATGATGCACCTATTGTGTTACTTTCTCACGGTTGGGGCGGGCGTTGTACGCAGTTTCATGCTTTTATCAAACCTTTGGTTGATGCTGGCTATCGAGTAGTTGGCTTTGATGTGCCTGGACATGGAGATTCTGAGGGAAAACGTACAAATATGATGGATGTTGCTTTAGTGATTTCTGAGGTTTATAAAGCAGTAAACAGCCATAAAAAAAATCAAGAAGATGAACCCTTTGAAGCCATTATTGGACACTCTTTTGGTACAGGCACAGTACTTTTGGGGATTGATAGATTAAATGTGAATGCTAAAAAAGTGATTTTAGTTTCTTCATTTCCCAGTGTTATTTGGATTACTAATTTATTCGGCGAAGTTTTTGAGTTGAGAAAATCCACACTTGATGCCATGAGGCACGTTGCTCGTGAAAAATTTACAGATACTTACGGCATCTCATGGACTTGGGATGATATTTCGCCCTTACAAACTATAAAGAGTGTTAAGGGAGATCTACTTTTAATCCACGATGAAAAAGACCATGAAGTCCCTTATGAGCAAGGTAAACTGTTGCACGATGCAACACCCCATGCTCAAACAATGATTACCTCTGGCTTTGGACATCGTAAGATTTTGATGAATAAAAAAGTGGTTGAAGCTGTTGTGAAATTCATCCTAAAATAAACTGTATTGAACGAAAAAGAACAGAAGGTTGCCATTGAAATTATCATTCCGCAAAGCAAAAGTAGCTGACCTTAAACTACTTGTAAACCTACTCGCAGACGATGAACTCGGGCAACAAAGAGAATATACTAGTAGCCCATTAAATATGGCCTATCGACAAAGCTTTGAACAGATAACAATAGATCCAAATAATGAACTGATTGTAGTGGAACAAGATCAAACTAAACCTATTATCGTAGGTATGCTACAACTAACGTTCATCCCATACCTCACACATATCGGTTCATGGAGATGCTTGGTTGAAGGTGTGCGTATCCATAAAGATTATCGAGGTTTAGGTTTAGGCACAGAGTTTTTTCAATGGGCAATAAACCGTGCTAAAGAGAAAAACTGCGCCATAATTCAATTAACTTCAGATAAAAAACGCCCCGATGCCATTAGGTTTTATGAGAAATTAGGGTTTAGCGCATCACATGAAGGGTTTAAACTGAAATTGAAACACTAAATCAGGAAAGAAAATGAAATTCTTAATAACCACCATCACTTTATCTTTGGTATTTTTCTTATCAGGCTGTGGTGACACATTCTCAGGATCATCAGAAGAGGCATTCAAAATCTCAAAAGACTTAATAATCCGTAAATTAAATGAATCTGAAAAAAATGATCTAGAAAAAGCAATGAGAGTTTTAGCGATGAGGGCCATGCAAGAAAAGTGGCAGGACAGAAAAAAAAGTAACAAGAAATCTATTAATCAAATACTACTCGAGACAATGGATAATAAGAACTACAGTGATGTTATCCAAATTGCGGAAGGTTATTTAAAAAATGAGAATGAAACAGAGGTAGAGCAATTAAAAGATGAAATAGCACAATTACAAAAAGAAAAAATAGAGGCTTCTAAACTAATAGACAAGCTAAAAATAATAAAAATAAGCGATATTATGGTTATCCATGCAGAAGGTTCAAAGGATAGCCCAAAACTTCAAATTACTCTTACTAATACTGGAAATACCGATCTAGTGGGTAAAACTCATTTTAAAGTTGAGGTTAATTCAATTACCCAAAAGAAGCAGGTTACTTCTTATAACGGTAAAGGCACAATAGTGAGTAGCGATGATTATTATATTCATAGGCATTCTTTAGCCTATTTAATGGACTTAAGCAGAGAGTTAACAGCAAAGCTGAAAAAAGCATCCTATCCAATAACTGACCTATCCGGTTTAGATTTAGATGTTAAAGTGACCGTAATAAAGATAACGACTACAGATGGTCAAGAGTATAAGCATCCGAGAAAAGGCTTAGATTTTCATGAAAGTTCTATTAATGAATTAAAGAAAAAACTGAAGTTCAAAGAGTCATTGGAAGGGAAGCTCAGTGAGCTGTCGATAACAGATGAGAAACTACTCGCAAATGAAAAGTTTAACGAACATTGGACTGCTGAAATAGAATCCATAAGAACAAGAACACCTCGTAATACCCTGAACGATCAAGTAGTGACAATTGATAATAACTTGAGTTTTACTTTACCTAGTCATTATAAATTCTTAAAAAAGAAAAGCCCGGGTATATATTCAATGACGTTGAGTGATAGTCTAACCTTCGACAACCAAGATAAAGATCTGCTTCAATATCAGATACAAGATAGCAACTATAGAGAATATGTTCGTGATTCTGATAAAGCTAACGGAACTTTCAATATACTAAAAAAACCAAGCGCGAAATTTAATATTAAAAAGCGTCTTGAAGAATGGAAAACGCCTGTGAATTCCTTAGTCGAAGCTGATGACAGTGGATATATTATTTATAGGATTAAATATGAATTAACCAGATACTTCGAAATTAATGGAACGCATTACATGTATTCAATGGATTTTAGTAATTTAGAAGAGTGTATTTTAGAGTTTGACCGTTCCAAAAACATGCTTATTCTTAAATAAGAGATGATACTTCCAGCCCCTTAAATCAAGCTTAGCTACATAGTTTGAACAAATAACAGCTGCTTCCCCTATTTTTCGACATTTTACATATCTATAATATTAGCAACGCCTATTCATTACTAGCTGAACAAACAATCCAGAAACTAATCCCCAAAATGCTGCCCCTATTCCTAAAAAAACCACCCCCGAACTAGCAACAAGAAACGTAATTAAAGCTGCTTCCCGGTGTTGAGGCTTCTCTAAAGACTGAGATAAACAATTACCCAATGTACCTAACAACGCGAGTCCAGCTAAAGACAATACTAAAGCTTTAGGGCTGATTGAAAACAATGCAACAATTGTTGCTCCAAAAAGTGCGGCCAATAGATAGAATATCCCTGCACTCACTGCGGCCAAGTAACGTGTCTTACGGTTTTTATCAGCATCCTCTTCCATACAGATGGCTGCTGTAATTGCAGCTAGGTTAAACGCGAACCCTCCAAACGGCGCAAGCAAAATTGTAGTTATTCCAGTGGTCGTAATGATAGGAGATAAGGGAGGTTTAAAACCGGCTGTTTTCATGACAGCGATTCCAGGCATATTCTGTGATGTCATTGTGACTATGAATAGTGGAATAGCAATACTAATCAATGAAGTGATAGAAAAACTAGGGTCTGTATAAACAAAATTCTCTAGTCTTAAATCAATTGTTTCCGATTCAAATAATCCTAATTTCCATGAGAGCAACACGCCAACCAGTAACACTAGAGGAATTGCATAAATCGAAAAATATCGTTTTCCTATTAAGTAGGCAACACACATCGATGCAACCAGTACAAACTCCTGCTGTAAATTCGTAAATATTTCTAAACAAAAGGGAAGCAACACACCAGCCAGCATTGCTGCAGCAATTGCAGGAGGGATAATCTTACTTAAACGTTCAAAGCTTCCGCTTAACCCGCTCAATGTAATCAATAACCCACTTAACAAGAATGCACCAACAGCTTCACTCATTGGAACATTAACTAATGCTGTAGCTAACATTGCAGCACCAGGTGTTGACCACGCTGTTAATATAGGAGATTTGAAATATAAAGAAAGACCGATACTGGATAAACCCATCCCCAAACCCAATGCTAGTAGCCAAGAATTAATTACCTCTTGCCCTGCCCCTGCGGCAGTTGCAGCCTGAAAAATTATTGCAACAGAACTACTGTAACCGATTAAGACTGCTATAAAACCTGAGCTAATATGACTAAGCTTTAATATTTTCATAAAAATTACTCTTTAATGGTTTGTGCGTTATAACGCTCAAACATCATAATATTGTACGCTATACTGCACAAGACTTATTTAAACCTCGGTAAACTTATGATCAAATATGAAATTGGGCATCAGTTAAAAAAAATTCGTAATACGGCTGGCTGGAGTTTAAGCAAAGCTGCAGAAGAAACAGGCGTTAGTAAAGCCATGTTAGGTCAAATTGAGCGTAATGAATCTAGCCCAACAATTTCAACACTTTGGAAGATTGCAACGGGATTTCATAAACCCTTATCACTATTTGTAGATGGTTTATTAGTAGAAGATAGCGATGAAAATGTGCAGAAAAAAGCGAAAGAATTCAATACACAGAAACATGATCTAAAAGCAAAAATTCTTTTCCCATTTGATCCACGCTTCGGATTTGAAATGTTTACAATCAAGCTAGAGCCATTGCAAACTCATCTATCTGAAGCGCATGATAAAGGCGTTTTTGAGCATGTTTTGGTTATATCTGGGGAGCTAGAAGTTAAACTCAAAGGAGAGTGGAAAAAGTTATCAAAAAGAGAGGTTTTACGATTTTCTGCTGACCAGCCACATGGCTATCGAAATATGAGCGAGTCGATTCCAGTAGAATTTCATAATATAATATTTTATAGCTGAATGGATATATCTTACTTAAATGTTTCCTGCTTCATATCAATCTGAATTGCCCCACGATAATCACGCTCAATAGATTTCTGACTGGTTTTTGGCGGATTAATTGCTGGGGAGACTTTATTAACGACCACCCATAACACATAAAAGACGATGCATACCGTCACCAAGCGAATGAATAATATTTTTATTTTGTGAAGCATTTTCTTAGCCCACCATACCCAACCACAGTGTCTCTTTTTCTAGTCTTTTTCTTCAATCCAGTTCATTTGAATTGATTCTAATATTTTCTCATTTGATTTTTCAGGGTCATCTTCAAAGCTTTCAAGCGCGCATACCCAAGAATGCAAGTCAGTGAAACGCACATACTGCGGATCAACATCAGGATGTGCTTCATCTAGCTCGATGGCTAGGTCTAGGGTGTCTGTCCATTTGTATTTCATTGTAAAATCCTTAACTAATTTTTAGTCGTTTCTGAGTAATGTGATTTTGTTCGTATGCAAGGCGCTTGAGAAGCCGCAACGGAGTGTACGATGAGTACATGAGTAGCGGAAGTCGCAAAGCAACGCCGCAGACGGGCAAAAGTGCATTGCTCAGGAATGGCTAATGGTTTTCTGAGACCATATTGATCGTGTACTTCGGCATTTCTAACACTAAATCTTCCGTACCCACTTTTGCCTGACAACTCAGACGTGAGTCGGGGTCAACGCCCCACGCTTTATCCAAGTAATCTTCTTCTAGGTCTGTTGCTTCTTCTAGCGAATCAAAGCCTTCACGTACATAAATGTGACAAGTTGTACAGGCACACGACTTTTCACAGGCATGTTCGATATCGATATGATTGGCTAAGCCTGCATCACACAGTGTCATCCCCGTTTCGGCTTCAAACATCGCACCATCTGGGCAAAGTTCTTCGTGGGGTAAAAATATAATCTTCGGCATAACGTTTAATCTCTTTTATCTATCGGCAAAATCAGAAACACTCTGACCTTGCATAGCTGTTTTCACATTGTCGTCCATTCGGCGTGCGACGTAAAATTCAGCTACTTTTTCCATGTTTTTTATGGCCGATTTAACTTCGGCAGAATCTTCGCTGTTATCTTTGATGTTTTGTAAGTTTTCACGCGCTTCTAACAATATTTTGATTTCATCATCATTGAGCATTGTGTCTGCATCTGACTTCATCGCTGAATCTAGGGCTTCTAAGGTTCTATCAGCTTCTACTTTTTGTTCGCGTAAACGACGTGCTTCCATATCAGCTTGAGCATTATCCATCGAATCTTTAATCATGCCTTCGATTTCGTTATCACTTAAACCATAGGATGGTTTCACTTCAATATTTGATTTTGCACCGGTTGTTTCTTCTTCGGCTTCCACATTAAGCAAGCCATCAGCATCCACCTGAAAAGTTACTTTTATTCGTGCTGCACCTGCCACCATGGGCGGAATACCTTTTAAGGCAAACTTTGCCAATGAGCGATTCTCTTCAACTGTTTCACGCTCACCTTGTAATATGTGCACCGTCATCGCGGTTTGATCATCTTTAAAGGTTGTGAATTCTTGAGCGCGCGTGATAGGAATCGTGGTATTACGAGCAATCACTTTTTCGACCAACCCACCGTAGGTTTCAAGGCCTAATGATAATGGAATCACATCCAGCAATAGCATTTCTTCGTCGGGCTTATTACCTGCTAAAACATCCGCTTGTAATGCAGCACCTATGGCGACTACCTTGTCTGGATCAATATCAACCAATGGTGGTTTATTGAAAAACTCACCGACGCTCTGACGAATAATGGGCATACGGGTTGAGCCACCCACCATCACTACATCGTGCACTTGTTCTTTACTTAGATCAGCATCTCGCAATGCACGACGACACGCTAAGAGTGTTTTTTTCACTAATGGCGCGACCATTTCATCAAATTGTGCTCGTGTAATCGTGCCTTGCCAATCTGCCAACTCTACGTTGACCTCCTCACTATCACTTAAGGCTTCTTTTACTCGTCGCGCTTCACTGATCGCATGGTGATGTAAATCACTGCCAGATTCTTGCAGCATCCATTCTGCAATCGCATGATCAAAATCATCGCCACCCAGTGCCGAATCACCACCCGTTGCCATGACTTCAAAGACGCCTTTGTTTAATTTGAGAATAGAAATATCAAAGGTTCCACCCCCTAAGTCGTAGACGGCAATGATCCTTTCATCCAATTCTTCTTTATGATCTAAACCATAAGCAACTGCCGCCGCTGTTGGCTCATTAAGCAAACGAAATACGTTTAAATCTGCCAATCTTGCTGCATCTTTGGTTGCTTGACGCTGGGCATCATCAAAATAAGCTGGGACGGTAATTACAACGCCTTTTAAGGGGCCATCCAATTCATCTTCAACACGATTTTTTAGTGTTTTAAGAATTTCTGCCGAAACCTCGATTGCCGTTACATTGCCTGCAACTGTTACCATTTGTGGAACACTCGAATCATTATTGGCAAACTTATACGGCAATGAGCCACCGAGTGTTTTAATGTCTTCTACTGCACGACCAAGCAAACGCTTTGCTGATGATATTGTGTTTCCAATATTATCGAGCTGAGCGTTTATGGCAGTAGTGCCAATTTCTGTCGTACCATCCTCAAAATAGCGCACGACGGAGGGCAAAAGTGAATTACCCTGCTCGTCTGCCACAGTCTCTGCTGTACCACTATCACGTACGGTTGCTACGAGTGAATTTGTTGTGCCCAAATCAATGCCTGCGGCGAGAAACTTCTCTTGCTCACCGAGAGGTGCTGATTGACCAGGTTCTGATATTTGAAATAATGCCATTTATATATTCTACGAAACTTAAAACAATTCGTCTTCAAGTTTTTCAGTAATAGACTTTGATTCTTGACATAAGCGCTCAAAAAACTTCATTTTTAACACGGCTTCTTTAGCAGCATCTAAGTTTCCCAATTCTAGCTGCTCTACAAAATCGTCTTTGAGTGCATCCGCTTCGCCGCTAATTTCTTGAGCTATATCATCAATTCTTGCCAGTGGATCTTGTTCATTGCTTACTTCTTCAAGTGCTTCGCGAATTTCCATTTGATGCATTAGAAAAGCACCATCGCTGGTCGTGTCGATTTCATCATCGAAATCAACGCCTTTTAACGTTAAAAGATAACGTGCACGTAATCGGGATGATTTAAGTGTTTCATTTGCTTCGTTAATTAAGCCGGTGGTTTGTACTGCGACTAAGCGCTCATTATCACTACCATTTACAAAACGGTCGGGGTGATATTTTGCTTGAAGCTCTCGAAATTTCTCATTCAGTTTTGTGAAGTCTATATCAAACTTTTCTGGCAAGCCGAACAACTCAAAATAGCTTTGTTTAAAATCAAGCATCTAGGATTTATCCAACATTTGGGAATACAAAACAGCGAAAAACAGGGGGGGTGGTCTTCATAATACGCTTATTTACACTTGAAAAACTGAATTAAACAGTAAAGCTCTCACCACAACCACACGAATCAGATTCGTTAGGATTCTTAAATTTAAAGCCTTCGTTTAAGCCTTCTTTGGTGTAATCCATTTCTGTACCATCAAGGTAGACAAGGCTTTTAGGGTCGATGATGATTTTGATACCGTGATCTTCAAATACAGTATCTGTATCTTCTATTTCATCTGCAAATTCAACCACATAAGCCATACCCGAACAACCATAGGTTTTTGTACCTAAGCGTAAACCTACGCCTTTTCCACGGTCTGCCAAAAAAGCGCTAACGCGGTCTGCTGCTGCATCTGTAAATGTAATTGCCATATCAACTTACCTTAAACCACAACTAAATTACTATTTATTGTTTAGACTGAAAATCTTCTATAGCTGCTTTGATTGCATCTTCTGCCAAAACAGAACAATGAACCTTAACAGGAGGAAGCTCTAACTCGTCTGCAATATCAGTGTTTTTAATTGCTTTAACTTCATCAAGAGATTTACCTTTTACCCACTCTG
The DNA here is from genome assembly GCA_026988095.1 of Thiotrichaceae bacterium. Taxonomy (GTDB): domain Bacteria; phylum Pseudomonadota; class Gammaproteobacteria; order Thiotrichales; family Thiotrichaceae; genus Cocleimonas. The sequence continues at coordinate 22,851 of JALSLX010000144.1, read as the reverse complement.
TTAAAAGTGATGATGATGCAATTGCAGAACCACAACCATAAGTTTTAAACTTTGCATCTTCGATGATGCCGTCAGAACCTACTTTAATTTGTAGTTTCATTACATCGCCACACGCTGGAGCGCCTACCATGCCTGTTCCTACGTCTGTTGCATCTTTATCCATTGCACCTACGTTACGTGGATTTTCGTAATGATCGATTACTTTTTCTGAATATGCCATGATTTTACCCTTCTAGCCTTTGAGGCTGTTAATTCGTTAGTTTATTACTTACTAGCTAGCTAGTTTTATATAATTAATACTTTAATATTAATGTGCGGCCCATTCTACCGAATCTAAGTCTATGCCGTCTTTAAACATATCCCAGAGTGGAGAAAGATCGCGTAATTTTTCTACTGCTGCACGTGTTTGTTCTATTGCGTAGTCTACTTCTTCCATGGTTGTAAAACGACCAATCGTGAAGCGTAATGAGCTGTGTGCTAATTCATCGTTACGCCCAAGTGCGCGCAATACATAACTTGGCTCTAGCGATGCACTAGTACACGCTGAACCTGAGGATACCGCGATGCCTTTAAGTGACATCATTAAACTCTCACCTTCAACATAGTTAAAACTAATGTTTAAGTTTCCTGCAATACGTTGCTCTAAGTCACCGTTTACGTAGACTTCTTCCATATCTTTAAAACCATCATAAAGATGATTACGCATCATGAGCAAACGATCATTTTCTGTTGCCATTTCTGCTTTTGCAATTTTGAATGCTTCGCCCATACCAACAATTTGGTGTGTTGCCAATGTGCCTGAACGCATACCACGCTCATGTCCACCACCGTGCATTTGTGCTTCGATACGGATACGTGGTTTACGACGAACATACAACGCGCCAATACCTTTTGGACCGTAAATTTTGTGAGCTGAGAAACTCATAAGATCAACTTTAAGTTCACCTAAATCGATAGGTACTTTACCTGCGCTTTGCGCCGCATCCACATGAAATACAATTTTATTCTCACGACAAAGCTCGCCAATCGCTGCGATATCTTGAATAACACCAATCTCGTTATTCACGTGCATGATTGATACAACCGTTGTGTCTTCACGAATGGCATCTTTTAAAACTTGAATATCTAACAACCCATCATCTTTAGGATCAAGATAAGTCACTTCAAAACCTTCGCGCTCTAGCTGGCGACAAGTATCAAGAACAGCCTTATGCTCTGTCTTCATGGTGATGATGTGTTTTCCTTTACGGGTATTAAAGTGCGCTGCACCTTTAATCGCAAGGTTATCAGATTCGGTTGCGCCACTGGTCCAAACGATCTCGCGAGAATCCGCATTAATTAAATCAGCAACGTCTTGGCGTGCTTGTTTAACCGCATCATCCGCATCCCAACCAAAGGTATGACTGCTAGATGCAGGGTTACCAAAAGCCGTATCGACTGTTAGGTACTGAGCCATTTTATCCGCAACGCGTTGGTCTGTTGGGGTTGTGGCTGAGTAGTCCATGTATATTGGGGTTATTATATTACTCATTTTAAAATCCTATTTTTAACTAGTTTGTCGCGTCAGACAAACTGTTCAAGCTGTCTACATTAATTTTGTTTTGACGTGTTGCAACTTCTAACACATCCTTTTTATCCATCATGTCTTGCAATGAAATATCATCAAGAAATGATTGGATACGGTTGCTTAAATCCATCCATAAATTATGGGTTAAACAACGTTTATCTTTTTCACAACCACCAACAGCGCTACCACAATTGGTTACATCAATGTTTTCATCCACTGCCATGATAATATTTGAAATAGCAATGGCTTCTGGGCCTCGGCTTAGGCTGTATCCGCCACCTGGCCCACGCATGCTTTTTACTAATTCTTTGCGTCTTAATTTAGAAAAAAGTTGCTCAAGGTATGAAAGTGAAATATCTTGACGTTCTGAAATTTCAACTAATGAAACAGGGCCATTGCCATCGTGCAAAGCCAAGTCCAGCATAGCTGTAACGGCATAACGTCCTTTTGTGGTTAATTTCATATTGGTTGCTCGATCAGTATTCGATGGGGTTGTCGATTAAGCGGGATACTAGAATACCCGAGTAAGACAGTCAAGTATTACTACAGTTTGTGTGTGATCTATATTAGAAGTATTTTTGCCACGGAAAACACGAAAAAGAGAATCAACACGAGATTGTCATACTGGCGGATGCCAGTATCTATCTCAAACAACTGACTCTCGGTTGAACATAGATTCTGGCATCCGCCAGAATGACGATTTAGTTTAGTTCTTTTTTTCCGTGTGCTTCCGTGGCAAAAAAGTCTTTTAAGTCTTCTCTTTCTGACTCTCAGGGTTACACTCTGACAATTCTGCATTCTTTAATTCTGGCAAAGGCTCAAAGTCAAATTCCCCACCTAAATGTTGCATTTGTTTGCACATTTTATTCATGCGCTCATCCATCTTATGGATATGATCTAGCATACGATTAACGGTTTTTGCGACAGGGTCTGTCATATCTTGCGTTGCGCCGTAGGCATCAAATCCCATCTTCTCGGCAATCTTATCGCGATTTTCCTGTGTAATATCTGACTTTATAACCTCACGCGCTGGCACACCTACTACCGTGGTATCAGCTGGCACTTCTTTGACCACTACTGCATTTGAGCCCACACGTGCGCCATCGTTAATCATAATTGGCCCGAGTATTTTTGCCCCTGCACCTACCACGACATTATTACCTAATGTTGGGTGACGTTTTCCGGGACTCCATGATGTACCGCCTAATGTCACACCATGATACAAAGAACAATCATCACCAATCTCCGCTGTTTCACCGATCACGATACCCATACCGTGATCAATAAAAAAGCGTCGCCCTATGACAGCGCTAGGGTGAATCTCAATCCCCGTAAACAATCTAGCCACGTTAGAAAGCACGCGTGCCAGCCATTTAAAGCCCTTCTTCGAAAGTGCATGACTAAAGCGATGCATTATGATCGCGTGTACACCGGGATAAGTGGTGAGAACTTCAAAGGTATTACGCGCCGCAGGGTCACGGTCAAATACACAGGAGATATCTTCTTTTATTCTGCTAAACATACAAAACTTTCGCTTTTAGTTTTTTCAATAACCGTATAATAGCAACAATGAAAAGAGTTGACGTAATAATTATTGGCGCAGGTGCTGCTGGACTGATGTGTGGCATTGAAGCAGGCAAACGCGGGCGCAAGGTTTTGATTTTAGATAAGGCTGATAAGGTAGGTAAAAAAATTCTTATCTCAGGTGGAGGCCGATGTAACTTCACCAACCTTTATACTGAGCCTGATAACTTTCTCTCTGAGAACCCGCACTTTTGTAAATCAGCCCTGTCACGCTATACACAGTGGGATTTTATCGCCCTAATGGAATCACACGGGCTAAGCTGGGAGGAAAAATCACTCGGGCAGTTATTTTGTGATCAAAAAGCAAAGGCTGTAGTGGAATTGCTGGTTGATGAATGCCATTCTGTTAATGTGAAAATTGAGTTGCGTTGCACTATAAAAGACATTACAAAAGATAAGGCATTTGGCGTATCAACAACGGCGGGCGACTATGCTTGCACATCATTAGTCATTGCTACTGGTGGCCCATCAATCCCTGCAATGGGGGCTACTGATTTTGCTTTAGGTGCTGCTAAGAAATTCTCTATTAATACCCTGCCCTTTGTACCTGCGCTTGTTCCTTTTACTTTCTCTCAGGATGAACTAGACAACTTTTTCAAAGACTTATCAGGTATTTCGACAGATGTTTCGATAACCACCAAAGACGGCACAACCTTTAAAGAAGCCATTTTATTTACCCATCGAGGAATAAGCGGCCCAGCGGTTTTACAAGCTTCATCTTATTGGAAAGAAGGTGAAAGCATTAGCATAAATCTCTTCCCTGATAACAACATTGAAGCATGGCTGATAGAACAACGTGAAAAACACCCTCTTGCAGAACTCAAAACGATACTCTCTTACAAACTATCAAAACGATTAGCAGGTAAATTATGCGAGCGTCTTTTCAGCAACAAACCCATGCAACAGTACAATCCGCAAGAAATTATAAACATTGCAGAACAACTCAATAACTGGCAATTGACTCCTAACGGCACGGAGGGTTTACGAACTGCCGAAGTCTCACGCGGTGGCGTAGACACCAACGAACTATCATCAAAAACCATGGAATCAAAAAAGGTAGAAGACTTATATTTTATTGGCGAAGGCGTTGATGTAACAGGACACTTAGGCGGATTTAATTTTCAATGGGCATGGGCATCAGGTTGGTGTGCCGGGCAGTTTGTATGAGCATCAATATATGAATCAAAATAACAATACTCCACCAGAGCTGGATGAATTCAACTTCCATCAAACCATTGCTGATTTATCAGGGCTTGTTTTAGTCTTTTTTACAGGACCACATTGCGCATCTTGCCATCATCTACGGGATTTATTTACCCGTGAAGGAAAAATTATTAAAGATCATTTTGCAGAGTTTCATGTTTTTGAAATAAAAGCGGATAAAGCAGCGGCCCTAGTCAACGAATTTAATGTATTTCATCTACCCACTTTGTTTTTATATAAAGATGGGCAGTTCCATTGTGAATTACAGACACTCGCCCATTCAAAAAAGATTATTGAAGCTATCGAAAAGGCTTCGATGAAAATAGCAGAAGAAGAACCATAGCTCTAAAACTAGAATTTAGGGAAAATACCGACAAACTTAACTCTTCTTTTTATACCACCCCCCTGTTTTTCGATGATTTGTACATGATTTCGCATACAAATCATCAAAAAAAGGGGGAGGTGGTATATTAAAAATGATCCTGATCTAGTCTAATTAGTTTTAGTTTAAAAATTCTGTCGGCTTAATCAAAATTTCCTTAAAAGTGAGCGTATTCGAATAAATGGGGGGCACTTACCCTGAGCCTTCTCTTGATAAAGAGATAATCTAGCTAAGCCTTGGGAACAATAATAATAATTAATACTACGGCGTTACTGTAATGATCACTTCAGCCGAATCTGTATGTCCATAACCATCATGTACGCCGTAGAAAAATGAATCCGTACCAATAAACCCAGCTATTGGTGTGTAAATAATGCCATTACTCGCAAGTTTTGTTGTTCCATGTTTTGGATCATCAATTTTTTGCACAATCAGATTGTCACCATCTGACTCTATGTCATTTGCAACAACATCAATAAATATACTTTGTCCTTGCTTGGTAGAAACAGTATCAGATTTTGCTTCTGGCCAACCATTATTCCCATCTTTAGGATTGTGACTTGCAATTGATATCCCCGCGATAGACTCTCCACCATGGGAATCTGTTACGGTATAGGTAAAATAAAAGCTACCAACCATTTTTTGCGGGTTAAAACTAACAGTATTGTTTTTGTTAAGTATAGCAATGCCATTGGTTGGCTGTGTGATAGAGCTAATCGTTAAGGTATCACAATCACTGTCTGAATCATTGGCTAACGGTGAAATAGTAACCGTTTTTGTAAAATCTGTACCAATAGAATCTTCTACAGCTAAGGGTGATGCATTTGGTGCATGGCGTTGTGCATCACTACCAACCAATACCGTACGTTTAAGATCTGATTTATTACCCGCGGCATCTTTCACCGAATAGCTTTGCGAATAACAGGCAGCTTTAGCTATATCAATGTTATTTACTTGTGTAATGTTGTTCGAAATATCACCATCTATATTATCAATAGCTGTAGCACCACTATCTGTAAATGGCTGATTTAAATCTATCAAGAGAGGGTTACTACCCTTTAATGTAAGCACAGGAGGAACCAAATCTTTTGTTGTTAATTTAGATGAGCTGCCACCACAAGCATTAAGTGTTAGTAAGCCACAAAGAATAATTAGAGATGTAGAAATATTAATTTTAGTCATACATACAACTTTAACAACATCATTGTCCTTACATTAATATAATTAAGATAATCGGTATTTTAATCGTATGCCACCTCCCCCCTTTTTCGATGATTTGTACGTGGTTTTACATACAAATCATCGAAAAAGGGGGGAGGTGGTCATTATAAATTGCAAGAAAACTACTTTTTTATCAGATGTTCATATCGAGGCGGCTCTTTATAAGTATTTTTATACTCATCTAAGTTTTCCGAAAGCATTCTTTTAAATTCTTCGGTGTAAAAACGAATAGCTTCTTCCCTATTTGCTTCCAAATGCTCCGCACTATCGCACCCTGATGCTACAACAAACGAGCAAAACCTTGATGTTCCGTATAGCATAGAAGAACTAACGAAACTACTGTCTGAACCTTCTATATGATTGTTAGCGACATCTATAAAGGTATCTGCAAACTGTCTAAATTGTTTGTTTTTATCTACTTCACTCATATACTTTCTCTTATTAAACTTATATCGATTATTAAGAATATCACTGTTTACTGAAATAGAATACAGCAGTACAATGCACACCGCTTTTTGACCTGCAAATTTGGGGGTCTTTACTTTATATAATTAATAAACACGGAATACAAGAACATGGCAATCGAACGCACTATCTCTATCATCAAACCTGACGCTATCGGCAAAAACGTAATCGGTGAGATTTACTCTCGTTTTGAAAAAGGCGGATTAAAAATCATCGCCGCAAAAATGAAACACCTTTCTAAGACAGATGCTGAAGGTTTTTACGCTGTACACAGTGAGCGTCCTTTCTTTGGCGATTTAGTTGAATTTATGACTTCAGGCCCAGTGATGATTCAACTTTTAGAAGGTGAAAATGCCGTTGCAACTCATCGTGACCTTATGGGAGCTACCAACCCTGCTGAAGCAGATGCGGGTACTATCCGTGCTGATTTTGCCCAGAGCATTGATGAAAATGCTGTTCATGGTTCTGATAGCGTTGAGAACGCTAAAATTGAAATGGACTACTTCTTTAGTGAAGATGAAATCTGCCCGCGTACGCGATAAGCGACTCTACGCTTAATTCTCCCCCCGTATCTTAGGAAAGACTATGCGGGTATCTCGTGTTAGAATATTCCTCCCTATTCCACTCAATTGACTTGGGAATAACGAGATAAGTTATAAATGGCACAAGATAAAAAAATAAACCTTCTGGATTTTACTTCAGACAAGTTAAAGGCTTTTTTCCTCGATCGGGGAGAAAAGCCTTTTCGTGCCACACAGATTATTAAGTGGATTCATCAACATGGCGTGAGTAGCTTTGATGATATGACTAATGTAAGCAAGGCGTTACGTGCTGAACTTGCAGAAATATCTGAAATAAAATCTCTTGAAATTGCTATCGATGATGAATCAACAGATGGTACACGCAAGTGGCTACTGCGCCTTGAAGATGGAAACTGTATCGAAACAGTTTTCATTCCTGAGGATGGTCGTGGCACTTTATGCGTCTCATCTCAAGTGGGTTGTGCACTGGATTGCACCTTTTGCTCTACCGCACGCCAAGGATTTAATCGCAACTTAACAGTTGGCGAAATTATTGGTCAAGTTTGGTTAGCAAAGAATATTCTTCAGCCAGACCCTGAAACTGACCGTGTTATCAGTAATGTGGTTATGATGGGCATGGGGGAGCCGCTTCTAAACTATAATAATGTTATCGATGCGATGACTTTAATGCTTGATGATAATGCTTATGGCTTGAGTAAACGCCGCGTTACATTGAGTACTTCTGGCGTTGTCCCTGCGCTAGATCGATTACGTGACGAGATAGAAGTTAGTCTTGCTATCTCTTTACACGCTCCCAACAATGCTTTGAGGGATCAGCTCGTTCCTGTTAATCGTAAATATCCAATCGAGAAATTACTCGAGTCCTGCATTAAATTTATGGATGGTAAAGCTGCTCGAGAACGTATCACCATCGAATATGTTATGTTGCACAATGTGAATGATTCGGATGAAAATGCACGTGAATTAGCGGTCTTATTAAAGGATGTACCTGTGAAGGTGAATTTGATACCATTTAACCCGTTTCCAGAAACGCGTTACACTCGATCTTCAAATAATCGAATCCGTCGCTTTGCCGATATATTGATAGATGCAGGTTTAGTGGTAATGACAAGAAAAACACGGGGCGAGGATATTGATGCAGCTTGCGGGCAATTAGCAGGAGACATTAATGACAAAAGCCGCAGAGATATTCACTTTGCGCGCATAGAATCTACTACGCAGTAGGCTCACATATACCATTATTAATAATGGTTATCTAATTGAATAGAAAGGGGTTATTCAATGAACAAAAAAATATATATGCACTTAAGTGCGGTATTTTTGCTTGTATCACTCAATGCCTGTACAGGTGGTGTAAAGGAGAATCAAGCATCAGAATATAATTCAGAACTTGGGGTACGATATCTGCAACAGGGGCGATTAAAACTTGCTAATGAAAAACTTAGAAAGGCTTTAGCGCAAAACCCAAACTCTGCGCAAACTAATCATTATTTCGCGCTATTGCAGCAGCGTTTAGGCCTTAATGATCAGGCTGATTCTCACTTTCAAAAAGCCATTAGAATTACGCCCAAAGATCCTGAACTTAGTAATAACTATGGTTCTTTTTTATGTAAAACAGGCAGACCTCAAGCCGCTGTAACTCAGTTTCTTAATGCAGTTAAGAACCCTCTCTATAGCACACCGGAGTTCGCCTACACTAATGCAGGCATTTGTTTGCGAAAAGCCAGTAAAACTAACGATGCTCAAGCAGAAAAGTATTTCCTTTTTGCACTAGAAAAGAAAATTTCCTTCCCTTCTGCACTACTTGAGCTTGCAAAACTATATAGTGATCAAGGTAATAGAGAAAAATCACAGGTGTTCATGATGAGATATAAAAATGTAACCCAGTAATAATAATATTATTAAGAAATATCTGGATAACCTAGTAGTATTCTACTGGATTTATCCAGATTTCAACCTGGTCATTCAGGGCTTCCTTAGCGTACATTTAAAAGATAACGAGCAAAAAATCATATAATGGCAAAGAAAAAAACAAATACAGAAACAATTCCATCCACACAAGATGGTGACTTAGGAAAACTACTAAAAAAATCAAGAGAAAGTGTAGGGTATTCAACTGCACAAACTGCTGAAGCAATGTGCTTAGCAGAAGATATATTAATAAAACTTGAAAATGAAGATTTCAAATCTTTACCAGAACCTCCCTATATTCGAGGCTATCTCCGTAATTATGCAAAGCTTGCAGAAATAGAAGCCGATGAAATCATTGCTTGTTATGAATCTTTACGTGGTGCTGACCCTAGCGATTTGAACTATCACTTTAAATCATCAGCTAAAATTCATTCTCACCAAAGTAAAAAACGTCTATCTCCCGTTTTAATGCAACTCTTATTACTTGCTGTTTTATTAGGGAGCTTAACGGCTTTATCAATGATTCCTGTGGTGAATCAATGGGTACAAAAAACATGGGAGAGTTTCTCAAATCAAACAACAACTCAATCGATAGGTGCTACTGATAATCCTTTATTAACGGGTACGATGCCTGTTCCTACTCCCCTGCCTAAACCCGCAGAAATAATCCTTCCTAAAAATATAACTGAAGTAATTCCGAACACAACTGAGAAAGCAACTCTACCTTCCAATAATGATATTACTAAAACCGAAAATATCAACTCAAATGATTCCAATAAAAATGTAGGTGGCTCAAGTAAAAAATCAAATGAATCAATCGATACTATTAAAGTTGGTGAAGAAGTTAAGAGTGAAGCGCTAATCCCTGCTTCAACAGATGGATCAATCAAAGTTAAATTAATTTTCAATAAAGAAGTATGGATGCGAATCAAAGATGGGAAAAAGAAAACCGTTTTCGAAGGACAAAATACGACAGGACAAGAAAAAGAATTAACTCTCAAAAAACCTTTAACATTCAGAGTGGGAAATGCCCATGGACTATCACTATTTGTAGATGGAAAACCCATTGATATTAGTGGTTATATAAAAGGAAGCGTTGCTAATTTTACGTTAGAATAAACACCTACTACATTATCTCTTAGAACCAAAATACAATCATGGCAAAAAACCTCCAATCTGTTCGTGGTATGCGCGACATACTTCCCGAACAATCATCTTCTTGGCAGTTTATTGAAAACATCGCCCGTGAACTTTTTAATAGCTACGGCTATAAAGAGTTAAGAACCCCCATTATTGAATCAACCGAACTTTTTAAACGTTCGATTGGTGATGCCACCGATATTGTCGAAAAGGAGATGTATACCTTTGAGGATCGTAATGGCGATAGCCTAACGCTTCGACCAGAAGGTACTGCAGGTTGTGTTCGCGCTGGGATGCAACACGGTTTATTTCATAATCAGCAACAACGTATTTGGTATATTGGACCAATGTTTAGGCATGAACGCCCCCAAAAAGGACGTTACCGAGGATTTTACCAAGCAGGCATCGAAACATATGGTATTGATGGACCCGATATTGATGCTGAAATTATTGCTATTGCTGCTCGATTCTGGAAAAAACTCGGTTTTAAAAAAGTACGTTTAGAAATAAATTCTCTTGGAAGCAATGAAGCACGTCAAGCATACCGTGAAATTCTAATTGAATATTTTAGTAAAAATGAAGATCAATTAGATGAAGACTCTAAGCGCCGCCTAAACAAGAATCCTTTACGAATTCTTGATACTAAAAACCCTAAAATGGCAGACTTAGTCTCAAAAGCCCCAGACCTATTAGATTATTTAGATGATGAATCTAAAATACATTTTGAAGGTCTTAAAACACGTTTGGACATAATGGGGATTGAGTATCAAGTCAATTCACGTTTAGTACGTGGTATCGACTATTACAACCGTACAGTATTTGAATGGATTACTGATGAGTTAGGTGCGCAAGGAACTATCTGTGCAGGTGGTCGCTATGATGGTCTAGTCAAACAACTCGGTGGTAGAGAAACTTCTGCTTGCGGCTTTGGTATTGGCCTTGATCGTTTACAGCTACTGGTTGAAGAACAAAAACTTGATCAATCAAACTATCAGCCACATATTTATTTAGTGTTGGCTGGAGAAGGTGCTGATATAGCAGGACTCGCCTTAGCAGAAATGCTACGCGATACACACCCACAATTACGTTTATTAGTAAACGGGGGTTCTGGTAGCTTTAAATCGCAATTAAAACGCGCTGATAACTCAGGTGCTGACTATGCATTTATCTTAGGTGAAAATGAAGTCAAAGAAAGCACGATTACAGTAAAACCTTTACGAAACAAAGAACTCGATCAACAAACACTATCACAAGAAAATCTTGATGAATTTATCAAGACTAATTTGTTATAGTAAGCCCTAATTAAAAAGCTTTATTTAAGGAAATACGATGGCAGATTATGATTTAAAAAGTGATGACGAAAAAGCAGAAGAACTCAAAGCCTGGTGGAAAGAAAATGGCACCTCGGTTATCGCTGGAGTAGCACTCACTATCGGTGGAATGTTCGGTTATCAACAATGGCAACAATACAAACTAGATCAGTCTGAAGGTGCATCTAAAATATATTCAAAAATCAGTAAAAACAGTGCTAATCCAGATAAAGTATCAGAAGCACTTAAACAGCTTAATAATGAATATGGAAGCACTCCCTATGCTTCTCTGGCTGCATTATCAACTGCAAAAACAAATTGTGAAGCAGGTAAAATAGATGATTGTATCGCTCAGCTAAAAATTGCAAGTAAAAGCTCACAAGATAATATCGCATTTGTTGCAAAGATTCGTCTTGCCCGTACCCTTGTTAATGCTGATAAGCTAGATCAAGCACAGACTATTCTTGCAGAAAAAATGCCAGCTGCTTATTCTTCACTTGTTACAGAGTTAATGGGTGACTTATATTATGCAAAAAAAGAATTTAGTAAAGCTCGTGATGCCTACGATCGTGCCATTTTAAGCTCTAGTGGCAAAGATATTGAAATTCTTCAAATGAAACGTGATGATTTAAGCAACCAGAAAAAATCAGGAGCATAATTCGTGGCAAAACACAGATTAGTCATTACGCTACTTGCTACCTCGGCCATAACCACTGTTTTACTAAGCGGATGTGGTCAATTCCTTGGTTCAAAAACATCACGTCCTATTCCCTTAAAGCCTTTAAAGGAATTTAAAACTAGCGTTACAACGAAAAAGGTATGGGAAGTAAAAACAGGGAGTATCATGGGGGAAAACAAAATTCACCCCTATATTGACTCTGCTACTATTTATGTAGCTGGCTATCAATCAGCAAGTGCATGGCGTAAAACTGATGGTAAATCTCAATGGAAAACAAACATAGGTGAAGTCATTAGTGCTGGTGTTAATGGTTCTAATAATACAAATAATAGCAAACAGATATTTATTGGTACAAGTAATGGCAATGCTATAGCACTTAATGCTAAAACGGGTAAAGTCTTGTGGATCGAACGTTTAAGTAGTGAAATTCTTTCTATTTCTCCAAGTAATAACGGCCGTGTTGTTTTTCGAACTATAGATGGTAAGTTACATGGCTTATCATCCAGCACTGGTGAACTTGTTTGGCTACAATCTCAAAGTACCCCTGCTTTATCGCTCCATGGTGCGAGTGTTCCAATAATAGTTGGCTCCCTTGTTGTCACAGGTTTTGACAATGGAAAAGTTGCTGCTTATCAATTAAAAAATGGTAAAAAAGCATGGGAAATAATTTTAGCAGAGGCACGGGGAACAACTGAGCTTGATCGTATCATTGATGTAGATGGAAAGATTATGTCAATCGGAACAGCATTATTTGGGGCTGCTCTACATGGAAAAATGAATGCGATTGATTTAGCTAAAGGTGCAACTGCTTGGTCAAATACATTCTCAACGTCTACGGGTATAAATGTAAATTCAACGGGTCTATATTCCAGTGATGACAAGGGAAATGTCTGGAGAATTAGACCAGAAAATGGGCAACCAGTTTGGAAGATGGATGACTTACAACGCTATGAGCCGACTCTTCCCGCACTTGCTGGAGAATCCTTACTCGTTATTGGGGATAAGAAAGGTAATATTCATTGGGTGAATAAAATCACTGGAAAATTTGTTGCACGAAATCAAGGCGACCCTGCTGGCTACTCTGTTGAGCCAGAAGTTAATGGTAAGAGCGTTTACAGTATCGGTAAAAATGGGCTTTTAAGTAGAATAACTTGGTAGATTTAAAAGGTTGCTATTAACAAGAAGTAGAGACTAGTCTTCTTCTTTTAAACAACTCTTTCGAAACCAATCTAATAAACCTTTAGTAGAGCTATCGTGTTCATGAAAGTCTTTACCTGATTCCAACTCTTCCAAAATATTATTAGTCAGTTTTTTACCAAGTTCCACCCCCCATTGATCATAAGAATTAAGATTCCAAACAATACCTTGTACAAAAATTTTATGTTCGTACATTGCTAGTAGAGAACCTAAAGCACGCGGAGTAAGTTTTTTAATAACAATTGAATTACTAGGTTGATTACCTTCAAAAATCATATGGGGTACTCTTTTTTCTGCTTTATGTAGTTCTATCCCAGCGTCTTTCAATTGCTGACGTGTTTCTTCAATATCACGTCCTTTCATTAAGGCCTCTGTCTGAGCAAGAAAATTAGAGGCCAGAATATCACTATGATTTTGATGCTCTGAGTTTGATTGAACAGAGGCTATAAAATCTGTAGGAATCAGACGTGTACCTTGATGTAATAGCTGATAGAACGCATGTTGCCCATTAATTCCCTCTGCACCCCAGATAATCTTCCCTGTCGAGTAGGTTGCTTGCCGCCCTTCTCTATCAACTGATTTGCCATTACTTTCCATATCTGCTTGTTCAAGATATGCTGGCAACATCCGTAAACTATGGTCATAAGGTAATACTGCGCTTGATTCAGCATTGAAAAAATTACCATACCAAATACCTAGCATAGCAAGAATAACAGGCATATTTTTTTCTAAAGGAGCTGTTTGGAAATGATTATCCATTTCATGAGCACCTTCGAGCATTTCAATAAAATTATCCATTCCTACATAAATAACACTGGCCAAACCTACTGATGACCACAGGGAGTAACGACCTCCAACCCAATCCCAAAATCGGAACATATTTTCAGGATCTATACCAAATTCTTTTACAGCGGTTTCATTTGTTGAAACTGCCACAAAGTGTTTTGCAATATCATCTTCTGTAACACGCCCTGCACCCTCCAAAAACCACTGCTTAGCAGTGTTAGCATTGGTAAGTGTTTCTTGGGTGGTGAATGTCTTTGACGCTACTATAAAGAGCGTAGTCTCAGGGCGTAAGTAATTCAACATATGATCAATATGAGCACCATCTACATTAGAAACAAAATGCACACGAATATTGTTATGAGCATACGGTGCTAGGGCACGACAGACCATATTAGGGCCAAGATCTGAACCACCAATTCCAATATTTACAACATTAGTAATAGGTAACCCCGCATATCCAATCCACTGACCACTACGAACTTTTCGAGAGAAAACTCGCATTTTTTCTAGCTCTGCCTCAACTTGAGGCATAACATTTTCATCATCAACGAAAATAGGTTTACCGGACCTGTTTCGTAAAGCGGTATGAAGAACGGCACGCCCTTCGGTATTATTAATTTTGTCACCGCTGAACATACGGTCACGCCACTCTTCAACACCTGCCTGTTTTGCAAGGTCAAATAAGAGTTTTAGAGTTTCATCTGTAATACGGTTTTTGGAATAATCCAACAGCATATCGTTGAATTCAATTGAATATCGATCAAAACGTTGGGGATCTTCATCAAAAAGATCAACCATATGGGTATTTTTTACACGCTTAAAATGATCCTGCAAAGCTAGCCAAGCAGGTGTATTGATAAGTGGTGATTTAGCATTCAGAATGACTCTTACAGGTCGCATACTATTTATTCTCTGATGTTTTTTGCTCGTTCCCCAAAAACAAGCTGTCCGTATTCTACCTTATTATGAGTCTTTTTTCTTCTGGATTTATTGCAGGCTTAGTTTTTTCGATGAATGGGGGCTAAACTAGACCTTACTAAGTTGGCATCATAGCAACCAAATCATCCATTTCCTTTTGCGTAAAACCTGCCTGCAATCTACCTTCCATATAAAAAGGTCCACGTAAAGTCCCACCCATGAATTCATTTAATAAGTTTCTAAATGTTTCTTCAGGGTTTAAATCACGCAATTTACAACAATATTTAAACCAATAAGAGCCTATAGCTACATGCCCTATTTCATCTCGTAGTATTATTTTTAGAATATCCACTGTCTCACTATCGCCAGCGGTTGCTAGGCGCTCCATCATGCCTGGAGTTACATCTAAACCTCTCGCCTCAAGCACACGTGGCACTAATGCCATTCGTATCATGACATCATGACCTGTTTTTAGGACCATTTCCCACAATCCATTGTGAGCAGGAAAATCTCCGTAGTGATAACCCATGTTTTCTAAGCGTTCATTCAGCAATGAGAAGTGATAGGCCTCTTCAGAGGCAACTTTGAGCCAATCAGCATAATAATCATCAGGCATATCACGAAAGCGGTAAACTGCATCCAAAGCTAGGTTTATTGCATTAAACTCAATGTGCGCAATAGCATGAATCAGTGTTGCACGACCTAATTCAGAGCCTAGCTTGCGCCTTTTTAATTGTGCGGGTGGGATAAGCTCTGGTTTTTCAGGTCTACCCGGGATTTCTATTTTTTCAAGATTAAAATCGTCACGATTTAGTGCCTTTCTTTGCCAATGTTCATAGAGCCTATCGACACCGATTCTTTTTTTTGAAATATTGGACTCCATTAAGCATTTATAAGCCTCTTCATATAGGTTCATAGCTTAACAGCCCAAGATAAAAAGCTATTTATACATACAAATCGTCGAAAAAAGGGGGGGGTGGTCAATGCCATTGATTTAAGCCTTAAGTTATTGATTTTCATATTATCATCTTTCCCATGTGAACTGAAAAGAGAAAAATGTAACAATGAATTATTCAAACTTCATTTAATAATACTCATGTCCTTATAAGCGACGCCTATAATAGCACTGACTTTATCAGCAAATACCGTGTTTCAAGTGCCGATTTTACACGGAAAAATCAGTTAACTTCCCCCATCTTGATTGAAATTTTCCTCAATCAAAACCGTCGCTCTATTAAAGCTGAACTCAGCGACTATTTCCGTAAAAAAGCACCATCATCCTCTCGTAAGCAGTTACTCTCATCCAGTGCGTTTACAAGAGCGAGAGCCAAACTAAAAGAGACTGCTTTTATTCAGTTGCTCCAAGACACCGTTCATTTCTTTCAAGCTCATGTACTACAATCCTTACGCTCAAGCTGGCATGGATATCGTATTTTAGCTGTTGCTGGTAGTGACTTTACGTTGCCTGATATACCTGAACTCTGTGAATATTTTAGCGGTAGAACCGTTCACAGTATCAAGCAAGATGTTCATGCGAGTGTCTTGATTCAGAAACTTATTGCACTCGAGTGCTTTGCCAGTAAGCCCTTAATCAACAAAAAGGTAAAGTCACGGAGTTTTGATTACATCATTAATTTTACCGCTGCAATCAGCCAGTTTAAAAGCATAATTGTTGATTTTTTAAATCAACAATTACGTCTTGACGAAATCTACTTACATTTGAAGCTTATTGCCAATGACCTAACCATTGTTAAACCTGGTCGCAGTTTTGAACGTAAAAAGGTTCGCTGCAAGAGACAAAAGAACCGTAAAGGATATAACAAATAACGGAGAAACAGGTACTTGGAGCTTAAATCAACGGCATTGGGGGTGGTCATAGAAATTAAGCAATATTTATCTAATTTAGGTTGTTTTTAAGTTTTTTTGGCATTATGTCTTATGCTAAGCGTATATTTTCACCTGCTTCAATTTCAAATCAGCCTTTATGAAGCGCTCCAGAGAGTTTAATTAAGTCAATTAGAGCTTATAGCGTAAACAATTTGTCGTTATTCTTCATGAAGTGAGGCGATATAGTCATTCTCTTGTGCTCAATTGGGTAGCTCGCCATTACTAAAATCAAAAGCCAATATCAAATTCCATCCAACTTGTTTTTGATAGTTTTAACAAATGCTTTTTAGAATCCTCTTCTTTCCATTTTTTAGCCTCAGGTCCTAGCCAATGGATACGCGATGGCATGAGCCTATCTTTTTTATTTTTATTGATGAAAGCTAAGCGACTCCAGTATTTTTTCTTTATCCAGTTTCTTAGCTTTTTATAGATACTTGTGGCTCTAAGTTGACCTTTACAAGTATCTTCTGCCAGTATTCTTATCTCTAAAACACCAGAATACATTGTGTTATCTTCTAGTTGTGTGGGTGTATACAGAAGCTCACATTCATCAATGATAAAGCGTTGCTTTAAGGAGTTACTGTTGTTGCTACTGTCCTTTTCTATTGTATCTATATGTTTACTAGCAAACTCAAGGAATTTAACCTCATCGCCGGTGGTCATAAAAAAACGTATTTCTGCATCCATTATTCAATAATCCACTTATTTTATATGATCTAAAATGCCATCTAGTTCATCAAGATTATTATACTCAACGACTAACTTTCCCTTGCCCTTAGTATTGTATTGAATATTTACATTAGCACCGAGTGTTTGTGATAAAGATTCTTCTAGCTTTTGTACTTCTAGGGCTTTCTTAATAGGTGTTTTATTTTTCGTCGTGTCGTCAGATGATAGAAGTCTTTTAACTAGCTTCTCCGTCTCACGCACTGACATTTGAGCTTTAGCTACTTTATTGGCAGTTTCAACTTGTAAGGAACCGCTTAATGCCAATAAAGCACGTGCGTGCCCCATATCAATATTGCGTGTATCTAATAGCTCTTTTGTGGCATCTTCTAGATCTAAAAGCCGTAAAAGGTTACTCACTGCAGTACGCGAGCGCCCTACTGATTCTGCCGTTTGTTGATGCGTTAGCCCAAAATCACTAATCAGGCGATTCATGGCGATAGCTTCTTCTAGCGCATTTAGATCTTCGCGTTGGATGTTTTCAATCAACGACATTGCTGCTGCCGCTTGATCAGGAATATCACGTACTATCGCGGGGATGGTGTGTAGCCCTGCAATTTGTGATGCTCGCCAACGACGCTCACCTGCAATCAGCTCATAGCTCCCAGTGTCTAAACGACGCACAACAACAGGTTGCACAACTCCCTGTGCTTTAATTGATTCTGCCAACTCTTGTAAAGCATCGGGATCAATACTCAAGCGTGGTTGATATTCACCTTTGCTAATTTTTTCGACGGGTAGATTTTTTAGTTCGGTATCTTTGTTGGTTTCTCGGTTTGTTGAACTTAACAACATGTCCAAACCACGACCTAATCCAGGTTTCTTTACCATTTTTTTGTCCTTATGCCGCTTTTTGAGATTCTTTTCTTATCATTTCTGCCGCTAATGCCAAATATGCCAGCGCCCCGCTAGAACGCTTATCATACATCAGTGCAGGTAAACCGTGGCTTGGTGCCTCAGCTAAACGTATATTTCGGGGGATTGAAGTATTGTAGAGCTTATCTTCGTAATATTTTGTAAGCTGCTTTGAAACATCACGCGATAAGTTATTGCGTGGGTCATACATGGTACGTAAAACACCTGTAATCTCCAAACTTGGGTTTGCATTTTTACGAATAGTATCAATAGAGCCGACCAGAGCCGATAAACCCTCAAGCGCATAATATTCACACTGCATCGGGATCAACACACCACTTGCCGCCACTAAAGCGTTAACGGTCAGCATATTTAATGATGGTGGGCAGTCGATAATAATATACTCGTAGCGATCTTTAATACCGCTAAGCACATTGCGTAGACAATACTCACGATCATCCATTTTCATCATTTGAAATTCGGCGATAGTGAGGTCAGGCCCACCGGCTAAAGCTTCTATATTCGTATTGGGAACTTGCTGTAGTGCTGCTTCAACTTGAGCATCTCCCAATAAGACATCACTTAAAAACACAGGCATATTATGTTTATCTAAACCAACGCCCGTTGTGGCGTTACCTTGCGGGTCCATATCTATTATTAATACTTTACGTTTAATAACTGCCAGAGAGGTCGCTAGATTAACGCTGGTGGTGGTTTTACCAACACCGCCTTTTTGATTGGCAATAGCAATAATCTTGGTCATGGAATCTCTATATGATCTGGGTTTGGGGACTTCAAACATTAACATTTTTTGCCACGGAAGCACACGGAAAGACACGGAAAAGAAAAAAGAGTTCTCTAGTAAACGGATAAACCATCTAAGTATCCAACTTTTATTGTATCAACGATCTCTTTTGAAAGAAGAGAAAATAACTTTTCTTGTACTTCCGTGGAAAAAAATCAAGCAATTGCAATAACCACCGCACGTTTTGGCGCAGGATAACCCTCAATAGTTTTATTATGATCATCAGGGTCAAGAAAATTCTCAAGCGATTCAAACTCCATCCACTTTGTACTACGTTGCTCTTCAGTACTTGTCTGATTAGTATCAACCACACGAATATTTTTAAAACCTGCTCGTTCCAGCATTCGCACCAATAAATCAGGAGTGGGAATAAACCAAACATTGCGCATTTTTGCATAACGATCTTCAGGAATAAGCACGTTCGAATCATCCCCCTCAATCACTAATGTTTCTAAAACCAGTTCACCGTCTTTTCGAATAAAGCTACGTAGCTCTTTTAAATGATCAATCGGTGATAAGCGATGATATAAAACACCCATTGAAAAAACCGTATCAAAGCCCTTGCCTTTATATTCGTGCGTGAATGCGGGTAATTCTTCACCTTTGAACGGCAATATATGGATAGGTTGCTCGCCATTTAAGGCGCTTACATATTTTTTAATCGCGGCAAATTGCACCATGAAAAATTGACTTGGATCAGCACCAATAACCAAGCGTGCGCCCTCACCCAACATGCGCCACATATGATAGCCATTACCACAACCAACATCTAATACAGAGCGATTTTTTAGTGGGCTAATATGCGGCTGAATACGTTGCCACTTCCAATCAGAATGCCATTCTGTATCAATATGGATACCAAACAATTCATAAGGACCTTTGCGCCACGGGTGTAATCTTTTGAGTGTATTTTTTAGCTGAGTTTTATTTTCATCATGACAATCATCAGCCAAACCAACTTGTAATTTATCAGCTGACATATCAACTTGGGATGGGGTGACTTCTGGCAGTGCTGATAATATATCTCGCCATTCTTCAGTTTTGCCATGCGGTCTTTTTTCTAGCGTTTCTGCAAGCTGTGCAGGCAAAGTTTCTTGCCACTCCGCAAAATCATTGGCAATTAAATCTTTGTACAAAGGATTAAAATCAAAAATCATGTTTTATTTTACTTATTAAGTGCTACTTTTAATGGCAATTAGCGATGCAAAATTAAACGCTTGAAACCATTGATACGACTCTTTAAAACCTGCTTGCTGTACCCGCAGCTGGTGTGTTTCTACGCTATCAGGAATCATCACATTTTCAATCGCCACACGTTTTTGGCTAATCTCTAAATCACTATAGCCGTTGGCACTTTTAAAAGCATGATGCCACTTAATCTGTGATTGGTTTTCTGCATCATCTTCAAAGATTAACTTTTCTGACAACACCAAAGCCCCATTAGGCAACAAACCGTTGTATATATTTTTAAGCAAGGATAAACGACTTTCTGGAGCCAAAAACTGCAAGGTGAAATTTACCACCACCAACGATGCATTATTGATTTCAATATCTTCTATATTGTCGCAAAGCACGGTTAAATCAGCATCAGGCATATGTCGTTTTAATCTTGATGTGCAACGCTTCACCATCGCTTCTGAGTTATCAACACAAATATGTTTTAAGCCTAGCGTTCGTGTTTGTCGATGCATCGATAAAGTTGCCACACCCAACGAACAACCCAAATCATAAACCTTGGTATTTGGCTGAGCGTATTGCTCGGCAAGCACGCCCAGCAAAGAAATCACCGTTTCATAACCTGGCACTGAACGCCTAATCATGTCAGGAAATACATCCGCTACCGCATCATCAAACGCGAAATCGACTACCTGCTGAGGGTTATTGAATAGAATATCTTTTTCTGTCATCTTTAGTAATCGGTATTAGAAAATAAGTGCCGTTGTCTTTTAAGAAATTGTTCGGTTCGCTCACTACAAGAATCAACATTCTAAATTGATCTGCCACTTTTTTAGGGGGCAAATACACATCTAAATACGCCCAATATTGTTTTCTTAAAGAAAAAAACTTCTTTTTCACATAACTTTTAAAGCTCATCACGCTCCCTTCAAATTTCAAATCAAAGGTAGCAAGCCCGTGGGATACAGTAGGTATTTTTGATAAAGGGCCAAGATAAGTGCTTAATTCTGATTCTGAACCTGTTTTTTCAAATTCCCTGATCGATATAATATGATTCTTATCAATCCATTTACGACTAAAATAATATTCATTCTTTATCTGGCTTTTGAAATACACCGTTTCAGTTTTTAAAATTGTGATCGTGGGAATACGATCATAAAAAATATTGGGAATGCTTTTTAAACCCTTTGTGATTAAATGATTAAAATTTAAAATGCGTTCTTCGCTTTCATTATCGTATTCAAAAAAATTAGTTCTATCCGAAACTTTCATTAAAAGATGATGAGGAAAAACAATTCCCTCGCCTGCTGGTGGCAATTTTTCAATCTCGACTCTCTCATCTCCTATAACAGGCACAGCATATAAGAGTGCTAACATTATAGTGAAAAGAGTTTGTTTTAATAACAAAACTAGTTCGCCTCACCAGCCCATTTAGTCTCCGCCGACAATTTCTCAAATTTTATTTTATTGGCTGTACTGGTTTGTGCATCCGTACCTGCATCTGCCCCCATAAAATATAAATAAGGACCAACGATAGATTCTGGCAAAGCCAGGGTATCCATATCTTCACCTGGATAATTCATTTTACGCATTTGTGTGCGCAGTGGCCCTGTGTCGATGCTATTGATGCGAATGAAATTATTTTCTAAATCATACTCATCTGCCAAAATATCCATCATCGCCTGTGTGCCTGCTTTAGCAATCCCAAACGCGCCGTTGTAGGCTTTAAGCGAATCGTGTGCCGAGAAGATAATGGCAGGGTCTTTTGATTCTTCAAGCAAAGGCAAACACGTTTGCGTGATCAAAAAATTAGCGTGCAAGTTTACGCTCAACGTCTTAGACCACGTTTCAACATCGTATTCTTTAAACGGCATAAACGCAGGAAACCAACCCGCATTCAGCGCAATGCCATCCAGCCCACCTAATTTATCAGCAAAGGTATTTGCCATATCTTGATAATCTTTTGCCGTCGCGCCTTCCATATTTAAGGGGTAGATTGCTGGCTCAGGATAGCCCGCCTTTTCAATCTCATCATAAACATATTCTAATTCTTTAAGCGTTTTACCCAATAAAACCACGGTTGCACCAAAACGTGCGTACGCCAACGAGATTGCACGCCCAATCCCCGAACCTGCACCTGTAACAAGGATTACACGGTCTTTTAATAAGTCATTTTTAGGGAGATAATTTAAAAGTTCTTGATTGTTCATGGTTTAAAAAGAGTAGTTTTTTAAAGTCAGGTATTAAAACACGGTTACAGGATGAAGTCGAAGCACAGCAAGGCTCATAAGATAAAGAAAGCTTGGTTTTAGAGATTAAAACTCCTCAATATTGCTTATTTTATTTGCCACCCCCCCTCTTTTTCGACGTTTTGTATTTTTAAAACATCATTTTAAGGCATATTTTATGGGTATTTCTCTGTAATCCACGAGGTTTTCGCTAAAAACATGCTGGGAAGACCGTAATTTACATACAAAACGTCGAAAAAGAGGGGGGG
>JALSLX010000143.1 GCA_026988095.1 Thiotrichaceae bacterium | reverse complement strand
CACAGGGTGAACATAAAATAGCACGTGGTTTTATGCCAACATTGACACGTTCTAGCCATTGGCTGAATAATTCACCGTTTGAAGAATCTATTAAAAACTTCACTCAACATGAGCAGGAAGGGGTTGCCCATTATATGAGGTCACTCAAATCCCCCTATAAGGATTGCTAAAATCAATGAATATTCAATTTCATAAACCATATTCTGAATCATGCGATCAGAATCGCGATCCTATTTTGGAAGTCATTAAACCACTTTTAACAGAGAAAATTTCTGTTTTAGAAATAGGCAGTGGCACAGGTCAGCATGCGGTTTATTTCGCACAAAAAATGCCACACCTTATCTGGCAAACGAGTGATCAAAAAACATATCACGAAGGTATTAAACTTTGGTTGGATGATACCGATTTAGATAACACCCCTCCTCCTATTTCCTTAAACGTAAGTACTAATACTTGGCCAAATCAAAGCTATGATGCTATTTTTTCTGCCAACGCCGTACACATAATGGCCTGGTATAATGTAGTCGACTTTTTTAAAAATGCACCTAAATTAGTCAATAAAGGTGGTCTATTTATCCTTTACGGGCCTTTCAATTACAACCAACAATACACGAGCGAAAGTAATGCTCGTTTTGATATTTGGTTAAAACAACGCGATCCTCATAGTGCAATACGTGATTTTGAGGCATTGGACGAATTAGCACAAAAAGCGGGAATGACCTTACAAAGTGACCATGCTTTACCCGCCAATAATAGAATTTTAGTCTGGGAAAAAACTTGAATCGATTCACTAATAGAATTGTTCGTGATTTAGCATGGGTGATAGCCAGTCCACCTTTAGTAACAGGAAACTACAACGATACACATTGGTGGAGTCATAACGATTGTTTAATAGAGCTTGAAGCCTGTCAGCCAGCTTTAATAGCACTTGATCAAAACCCTACCCCGCTTTTTGAGCATTTTCAGCAATTAAAATCAGGACGACTTGGCTTGCGCTTTGAACATTTTATTGCTTACTGGCTCATCATTAGCCCTAACTATGAATTGCTTGCACAAAACATCCAAATCATTGAACCTTTTACCAGTCCACATAAAAAAGGGAGTCATACACATGGAGAATTGGATTTCATAATACTTGATACCCTTAGAAACAAAACTATTCATTTAGAAGTTGCGGTGAAGTTTTATCTAGGATGTCCGCCTTATGAAGATTCATTTCATTGGTTTGGCACTAATACCCGTGACCAACTTGGTAAAAAAGTAGCGCATCTAAAAGATCATCAAACTCAGCTCAGTCACAAGTTTTCTTCGTACTTACAAGAGAGAGGTCTCACGATTGATGAAAAACACTGTTTCTTAAAAGGTAGGCTTTTTTATCCAATGGGAAGCGATACATCACCCTTAGGCGCAGCTAAAACACACCTTCGCGGTAGATGGATTCAATCACCCAACAATGTAGATGAGCTTCTTTGCTCTATTGATAAAAAGGATTGGCTTGCGCCGCTGGATAGTGAGGATTTATTGAAGAGAAATACACAAATGGGATTTTTAGATGATGAACAAGCCCAATGCTATATTCATACCAGTGATGATAAGAAAGAAATTGAGCGAATATTTCATTTACCCGAAAGCTTTAGCTTCCCTATTGAAAAAGACAGGTAACAGGTAAAAATACAAATCATCGAGGGAAATGATACCATGTTGGAACATCGCGACGACATCCCGTTAGGGTGTATGAAATACATAAAAACAAAGGGGGTGGTATGTAAATAACCCTTTAAGACCTATTTTAAGCCTTCAAAATATTCAAAATATCTTCCAATTCAGTAATAATTTGGCGAGATAGTTGATTGGCCTGTGTACTATCATCTTCCGCTTCTTCACCTGATAGCTTTTGACGTGCGCCATTAATTGTATAACCTTGTTCGTGCAATAGGCTACGGATTTGACGAATCAACAAAACATCTTGGCGTTGATAGTAACGACGATTACCACGGCGCTTCATTGGTTTTAAATTAGGGAATTCTTGCTCCCAGTAACGTAGAACGTGAGCTTTTACGCCACAAAGGTCACTAACTTCACCGATGGTGAAATAACGTTTTCCTGGGATTGCTGGTAACTCTTTATTATTAGACATTTCCAGCATATTTTTCTACCCTTTGTTTAAGTTTTTGACCAGGGCGAAATGTTACCACACGACGAGCACTAACAGGAATTGCTTCACCTGATTTTGGGTTTCGTCCTGGACGAGCAGCCTTATCACGCAAAACAAAATTACCAAAACCTGACAATTTAATATTTTGACCTTGATCCAAAGCAGATTTGATTTCTTCGAAGAACAATTCGACTAGTTCTTTTGCTTCACGTTTATTTAAACCGAGTTCGTCGAATAAATGTTCGACCATACCTGCTTTGGTTAATGTCATTCTTTTTTATCTCCTTTGGCGCGGATACTGTAAGGGGTTACGAGTTAGCTTTTGTCCACACACTACTATGTTAGAACAAAAATGGTTAAAAGTTTTCACACCTCTGCACTCCCTATGCTTTGGTGTTAATAATTAATGAACCGACTATCGTAAAACAGCTCCTGACTCTTCTTTTAAAGTGGTAATAATACTATCTACATAACCACTTATCTCTTCCTCTTCTAGGGTGCGTGAAAAGTCCTGAAAAATCAAGCCTAAAGCGATACTTTTTTGATCAGCTTCTACATGCTCCCCCTCATAAACATCGAATACAAAGCTTGATTTGAGAGCATCAATATTTAATTTATTCAAAGACTTCATGATTTTTGCATAACTAACATGCTTATCCAGCAATAAAGCAAGGTCACGACGAATTGAAGGATAAGGTGATAATTTTGAATAAGCAGGTAGCTTTTTATCCATCATCAATACTAAATCTAATTCAAAAACAAAGACTTGCTGATCTAAACCTAACTTCTTCTCTATAGCAGGGTGCAATGCGCCAAACACGCCAACCACTTCACTGCCTGAGATTATAGTGGCTGATTGCCCTGGGTGAAGCGCTGTATTTTCAGCCATAACAAACTCAAACTCTTGACCCGTAGCTTCTGCAAGTAAAGCTTCAACATCACCTTTTACATCATAAAAATCAACATCTCTGTTGTCATTATTCCAATGCTCTGTGTATAGCTGACCCGTGATTGCACCTGCCAATTTTTTACGTTGCACCAGTTGATCGTCAATTTTTAAGAAGCTCAAACCTGTTTCAAATAGACGAACACGTGGATGCTGGCGCTTTACATTTTTATCTAAGGCAGGAATTAAACCCGACCAAAGCGAGCTTCTCATAATTGATAGCTCTTCAGAAATTGGGTTTGATAATTTGATCTGCTCTTGATCAGGGCTTAGCAAAACTTCTAACTCTGGCGGAACAAAACTATAGGTAATTGCTTCGTTATAACCGCGTGATATCAGCAAGTTACGTAAAGAATCTTCTGTAACGTCTGTTTCTGATTTATTCGCAACCATAGGCACCATTGGGCGCAAACGTGCAGGAATATTATCGTAACCATAGATTCGAGCAACTTCTTCTATCAAATCTTCTTGTGTGGCTACATCAAAACGAAATATGGGTGCTGTTACTTCCCATCCATTACCATTATCATTTCCAACAACGGTGAAACCTAAACGTATAAGAATATCTTCAACACGCTCATCCTCTATCTCAACACCTAGATGACGTTTGATGCGAGTACGCTCGAAGCTTATTACCACTGGCGTTAATAAATTATCACTAGCAATCGTATCGGTGATCGTACTTGGCTTTCCTCCACAAATTTCTAAAATAAGCTGAGTGGCACGCTCAATTGCTTTGACTTGTAAATCAGGAGATACACCTCGCTCAAATCGGTGCGATGAATCTGTATGCAAACCATATGTACGCGCTTTACCCATAATTTTATGCGGCACGAAAAATGCACTTTCAAGATAAATATTGGTGGTTGAATCACTTACCGCTGATTCTTCGCCACCCATAATACCTGCTAACGCGAGTGCTTTATCTGCATCCGCTATTACCATAGTATCTGCTCGTAGCGTCGCTTCTTTGCCATCCAATAATGTTAACTTTTCACCCTCAACGGCATTGCGAACATTAATGCCACCGCTTAGTTTGTCAAAATCAAAACCATGCATTGGCTGACCTAACTCTAGCATCACGTAGTTTGTGACATCTACAACAGGGCCAAGACTACGAATATCAGAACGCTCTAGCTTCTCCACCATCCATTTTGGTGTTTCTGCTTGTGTATTTACATCACGAATAATTCTGCCTGCATAGCGCTGACAAAGATCATCACAGGTGATTTTTACAGGTAAAGTCTCATCTAATTCCGCTTTAACAGCTGTAAACTCGGGCGCTGTTAAAGGTGCTTGCATAATCACACCTAACTCGCGCGCAACACCTGCTACTGATAATAAATCTGCACGATTAGGGGTAGAGTCAAGATCAAGCACAACATCATCGAGATCAATCGCATCGCGTAAATCTGCGCCTAGCTGAGCATCATCAGGGATTGCCAACAAACCTTCGCCTGTATCCCCCATTCCCAAGGTTTCTGATCCACAAAACATACCTTGTGACAGTACACCGCGTAGTTTACTTTTCTTTATCTTAAATATTTTTCCATCTGGCTCTGGGAGTTTCGCCCCTATCATTGCTACAGGTACTTTTTGATCAACTTCTACCGACGCATTTGTCACAATTTGAATCAGCTCATCTGCCGCTACATCAACCTGACAAACACGTAGTCTATCCGCATCTGGATGAGCCTCTATGCTTTTGATCTGCCCTACCACTACATTGGTAAATGCCGATGCAATAGGATCTGCCCCATCCAACTCTGTACCAGACATAATTAACTGATGTTCAATTTCTGCCATTGTTACTGATGTATCTAAAGCAACCCATTCACGCAACCATTTTTCACTTACTTTCATAATCTTTAACCTTATGCGAATTGTTTAAGGAAACGAACATCGTTATCAAATAATTTTCGTAGATCATCAATGCCATATCTCAACATTGCTAAACGATCAATTCCGAATCCAAATGCAAAACCGGTATACACCTCAGGGTCAATACCTACATGACGGAAAACTTCTGGATTTACCATTCCGCAACCCATAACTTCAATCCAACCTGTGTGACCACAAACTTTACAGCCATTACCATTACATAAAACACATTGGATATCTGTTTCAGCCGAAGGCTCTGTAAAAGGAAAATAATGTGGGCGAAAGCGTGTTTTAAAATTATCATCTTCAAAGAAAGCCTTGAAGAAGGCATCTAAAATACCTTTTAAATCAGCAAATGTAACATCCTTATCAACCATCAAACCTTCTACTTGATGGAACATTGGGCTATGTGTTACATCAGAGTCACAACGATAAACACGACCTGGTGCGATTATCCGTAGTGGTGGTTCTTTATTTTCCATGGTACGAATTTGAACAGGTGATGTATGTGTGCGCAATAACGTACCATCATCAAAATAGAAAGTATCATGCGATGCGCGCGAAGGGTGGTGCTCAGGAATATTTAGCGCGGTGAAGTTATGGTAATCATCTTCAATTTCTGGGCCTTCTTCAACAGAAAAGCCTAATTGCATGAAAATCTCTTCAATACGTTTTGCTGTGCGCGTTACAGGATGTAGATTACCTGTATCCATTCTACGACCAGGCAAAGTGATATCCAAACTCTCATTTTGCAAACGCTCGTTTAAGGCATCAGCCTCTAATGACAACTTACGCTCATCAAGTAATGCCGCTAAAGCTTGCTTGGTTTTATTGATCTCTTGCCCAGCGCCACGACGTTCTTCAGCGGGTAATTTGCCAAGTTGCTTTAGTTGACCGGTGATTAGACCTTTTTTCCCCAAGTAATGAACACGTACTTCATCCAGCTCGGGTAAACTATTTGCTTGATTAAGCTGGCTTGTTGCCTGCTCCATGAGTTCTGACAGTTCGCTCACGATGCTCTCCTGATTTTTGTTGCGATATTTTTCACACAATAAAAAAGCGAGGGAAGGCAAATGCCTCTCCTCGCTTTCATTTTACAATTTATTCAGCTTAGTTAGATTTAAGCTAACTAAGCTTGCAGTAAACTTATGCCAGGGCAGCCTTTGCTTTTTCAGCTAACTGTCCAAAAGCTTCGATATCGTGTACTGCTAGGTCTGCTAGCATCTTACGATCTACTTCGATTTCTGCTTTACTTAAGCCATTCATGAAACGACTGTATGACATATCAAACATTCTTGCTGCTGCGTTGATACGTACAATCCATAAACGACGGAATTGGCGTTTCTTTACACGACGGTCACGGTAAGCGTATTGACCCGCTTTTGTAACTGCCTGTGTTGCTACGCGATAAACTCTGCTACGCGCACCATAATAACCTTTTGCTTTCTTTAATACTTTTTTGTGCTTTGCACGGGCTGTAACACCACGTTTTACTCTAGCCATTCTCTTTTAATCCTCTACTATTCTTTATCAAACAATTAAACGTACGGTAACATTCTACGAACCATTGGCGTGTCGACTTTTTCGACTACATCGCCAGCGCGTAGATGACGCTTACGTTTACTGCTTTTCTTTGTGAGGATGTGGCGCAGATGTGACTGCTTACACTTATACGTGCCGTTAGCACGCTTGCGGAATCGCTTTGCAGCGCCGCGGTTAGTTTTCATCTTAGGCATCTTATTCTCCATTATTAACACTCATTAAAACGAGTGAGTGAGTAAACATCCCCTTGAGAGTGCCTCTCCTCAGGTGATGGTATAAAACTGTTATCTAATCAGGATTTTTATCTTCATCCTTGTCTTTTTTGACAGGTGCTGCCTGACCTTTTTCTCTTTTAATTGGACCAATCACCATAATCATCTGGCGACCTTCCATTTTCGGGAATTGCTCAACAAGCCCGTATTCTTCTAAATCTTTTTCTACGCGTTTAAGCATTTCCATGCCTAGCTCACGATGAGCCATTTCACGACCCCTAAAACGAATCGTTACTTTTGTTTTATCGCCATTTTCTAAAAACTCTTTGAGCTTATTTAGCTTGATATTGTAATCGCCAATATCGGTACCTGGTCGCATTTTAATTTCTTTGACCTGAGTTTTCTTTTGTTTCTTCTTCGCTGTACTTTTTTGCTTACTTTGAGAGAACTTAAATTTACCATAATCCATTATGCGGCAAACAGGTGGCTTTGCGTTTGGTACGATTTCCACCAAATCTTGCCCTGCTTCTTCCGCCATAGCCATGGCTTCGTTTATACCAACAACACCAACATTCTCACCATCTTTATCTATCAGGCGAACCTCTGCTAAGGTAATTTCTTTGTTAGTCCTATTTT
>JALSLX010000142.1 GCA_026988095.1 Thiotrichaceae bacterium | reverse complement strand
AAAGAAATGGACAATGCCAATTAGAAATTGGAAACCAGCATTGAATAGGTTTATTATCGAGTTTGAAGACCGACTAAAAGACTATGTTTAAAACGGGCAGTTACACAGAATTAGTTACAGTCTCTTAAAGCCGCTTAGCAAACGGTAAAAATTATTTCTAGAAGAATGCCCAAGACCAAGTAGCTGCTCCCGTCTTTTTTATCTTAGTCATCTGAGTACTCTTACTCAGTTTAGAAGCTTCTTTTTCTTTTATAAGATCATCCTCTCCTGTCACATCAGTAAGTAATTTTTTAGCAACATCTGAAAAACTATCACTAGGAAGATCTTCTGCACTCTCGGCATTACCATCAAAAAGAACTACAATTTCTGGTTGACCAGAAACAATATTCTCATTAACCTTATTCAAAGAAACAACAGTATCTTTCTTACCATCATTTTTATCTAAATAATCAACAATTCCATCATTATCAGTATCTAATATACCACCTTCAACAATGGTCAACGTATCATCACCATCATCATTTCCATCTAAATAATTTGGCACCCCATCATCATCTGTATCATCATTAATTGGAGTACCATCTCTATTAAGGTCTTCATACTTAGTTAAGACACCATCGTTATCATCATCAGGATCTAGTGCATCTATTACACCATCATGATCAGAATCTTGTGGTGCATTGATATCAATACCAATTTCAACAGCATCCGAAACACTATCTCCATCACTATCACGTTTAAGGGGATTTGTACCCAGAATTTTTTCTTGGCTGTCTAACAGACCATCATTATCACTGTCTGTATATCTATTTAACTTTTTCTTAATATTAGTAGAATTTTTAACAGTTTTTAATTTTCCTGTGATGGTGTTTTTTTTCTTAGTATTTTTTGTTAAAAAAATAGGTATAATCTGATTATTAACTAAAAGTGTAGAATCACTATAATTCGGATCTAAATAATCTACAATACCGTCATTATTAAAATCAGGGAGTTTTAAACTGTCAGTAATGCCATCTCCATTTTTATCAATACCTCCTTTGTGCTCAATATCAAAGGCATCATCAATACCATCTAAGTTCTTATCTTTATTTTGATACCCAGCTTCTAGGCCATCACTAACACCATCATTATCTGAATCACTATCTAAATAATTTTTTATTCCATCTTTATCAATATCAGAAAACTCTATTGACTTATTCTCGAGTATTGTTGGAAGACCATCATCGTCATCATCATAATCAAGAGCATCGATTCGCTTATCTCCATCAGTATCCAGTGGATTATCAAGATCTGCGCCAACTTCGACACCATCATCAACACCATCACCATCAGTATCCGAAAGAAAAGCTTCTGTCCCTATTTTTTCTTCGTATTGATCAGAAAGACCATCACCATCACTATCCACTAATTGGGCGGCATTAAGAGAAAAGAAAATAAAAAATAGAAATAATACTGCAATAAAAACTAACGCTTTATGCTGTACATAAGGATTTAAGAAAAATATCTTGTATTGACCCAACAAAGAAAAAATCAAAACTTACCCCTAAGATGATTGTAAATGTGAATACACATCTGAAAATCACAATTTATTATTATAATTATTGATTGGGTATAATCCTGCCATAAGTTAACAGAAGTTTCAAACTATTCCCGAGAAACGGATGGATGATTTATAAAATTACAACTAAAATTCTAAAATGGTTCATAGATAACTAGTTCCTATATTATAGACTATGGCGCAGAAACCTTTCGCGTTTCATTCTGTATACCTAAGCGCGCAAATAATTGCTTATCATGACTTTCTTCTGGGTTGTCTGTAGTAAGTAGTCGCTCTCCATAGAACATCGAGTTAGCGCCTGCAAAAAAACAAAGTGACTGCATTTCGTCATTCATTTCTGTTCGACCTGCTGAAAGGCGAACATAGGCTTTTGGCATAATAATACGAGCTACTGCGACAGTACGAATAAACTCAAATGGATCAAGATTATCAATCCCAGCTAATGGAGTGCCCTTAATTTGAACCAAGTCATTTATAGGAACAGAACCTGGGTGCTCAGGCAAATTAGCAAGCTCTTGAAGCAAGCGCGCCCTATCCCGTTGGGTTTCACCCATCCCAAGTATTCCTCCAGAACAAACATTTATACCAGCATTTCTTACATGAGCTAATGTATCCAAACGTTCCTGATATGTTCGTGTTGTAATAACAGAACCATAAAATTCTGGAGATGTGTCTAAATTATGATTGTAATAGTCCAAACCAGAGGCCTTAAGCTTTTCAGCCTGTTGTGGCTTCAACATACCAAGAGTCACACAGGTTTCCATATCTAGAGCTTTGACAGCTTCTACCATTTGTATCACATGATCTAAACTTTTCTCTGTAGGATTGCGCCAAGCAGCCCCCATACAAAATCGCGTTGCCCCATTATTTTTAGCAAGGGTTGCCGCATCAACTACTTCATGTATAGGCAATAAACGTTCACGTTCAAGCCCTGTATCATTACGTGAGCTTTGAGAACAATAGGAACAATCTTCAGGACAAGCTCCTGTTTTAATACTAAGAAGTGTACTAACTTGAACCTCATTATGATTAAAGTTATTCCTATGAATGGAATGCGATTGATAGATAAGATCATTAAATGGCAGCTGAAAAAGTGATTCTATTTCTTCTATTTTCCAATCATTGCGCACAATATTACTTTTATTACTCACTATTTTTTATTACTCCTTAATTTTAACATCATGCCATTCTTCATTATTTATCTTAATTATCTCTCGTATAGATAAAGGAATCAAAAATATCGCACATCCCAACCATAACACCCACCCATAAACAAAAAAGAAATCACCTGGAGCAAATAATAAAACAACTGATAAAAAACCCGCCAAAGCGTAATAGTTGTAAGCTGCCATTTGCGTATAATAACCAACACGTAAATTAGGATGGTGGCGGTACATAGCGTATACAAACATAGAAGCACCAAACCAAAATATGAATAATGGAAACGGAATTAATACGGAAACAATATTTCCATAATTAAACGTTTTAGCGCTTCTTTTAGATTGTGCGGCAGTTACTATATTTGATTCTTGGCTAGTCATCTTAGTTTAAGTTAATATTTTTAAAATATAGAAGTTTAATCATTTCCCTCAATGCGTCAATGATACTTATCAATGAAAAATAATGACATCTACAGTCCCTAATAAAGAAATAGTAAGAAGAGTTTGCCATTTAGCTGGCGCAACAGAATGCTATCTGAGCGTTAAAACAAATGATGAGACTATAGGAGTATTAACGAATATTACAGATGACGCAATAACTAACTGCTTGATGGAACTTGAATCATGGACAGGAATAAAATTTAGACTTCATAACTACTCTAGTGATAAAAATTATAGACGAGTTTGTATCAAATCGCTAAGAAATTCTTCCTGCAAATATTTAGCAAAAAAAAGCTAGGAATATTCCTAGCTTTTTTCACATCGTATTATCACAAAAGATAACAATAAATTAGCTATTCAGAAGCTAGCTCTGGCCTATCTACAAACTCAATATAAGCCATTGGAGCATTATCTCCAGAACGGTATCCGCACTTAATAATACGAGTGTAACCACCTGGTCGCTCTTTATAGCGAGGACCAAGTTCATTAAATAATAAACCAACACACTCTTTATCACGTAAACGTGAAAATGCTGTTCTGCGGTTATGTACTGAATCAACTTTGGCTCGAGTCACTAAAGGCTCAGCTACACGGCGGAGCTCTTTAGCTTTAGCAACTGTAGTTTTGATAGCGCCATGCTTGATTAATGCAACTGATAAACTTTGTAATGTTGCTTTACGATGACTGCTGTTGCGACTTAATTGTCGACCTATTTTACGATGACGCATTTTTTAAACCTTAATTTCGTTATATATTGTTCAATTTAGTATTGTAAAAAAGAGCTAGAATAATATTTCTATTTTAAGCAACCCTAGTATCACTATTATCAATTGATGCCGGTGGCCAATTTTCAAGTCTTGCCCCGAGAGTTAATCCATGAGAAGCAAGTATATCCTTAATCTCAGTTAGTGATTTCTTACCAAGATTGGGAGTCTTCAACAATTCATTTTCTGTTTTCTGCACTAAATCACCGATATAATATACTTGCTCAGCCTTCAAACAATTTGCAGAGCGTACCGTAAGCTCCAAATCATCAACAGGGCGTAAAAGTACTGGATCAATCTCTGGTTCGGGTTCCACTTCTGGCTCAGCTTCAATAATTGTCAGGTCAAAGAAAACTGCCAGTTGTTCATGTAGTACTGTAGCAGCATCACTAATGGTCTCTTCAGCATCTATAGAGCCATCAGTTTGAAGCTCAATAATCAACTTATCTAAGTCAGTACGATTTTCAACACGAGCACTTTCAACATCGTAAGACACTCGAGAAATAGGACTAAAAGATGCATCAAGTATCAATGTGCCTAATGGTAGCTCAGGAGAATCAGGCCCACGCCGTACTGATGCTGGTTGATAGCCTCGCCCAATTTCAACTCGAATAGACATTTCAATTTCGTAATCAGTAGTTAGTGTACAAATAATCGCATCAGGATCAACAATTTCAACATCATGATCAAGTTGTATATCAGCAGCTGTGACTGTACAAGGACCTTTCTTACGGATATCAAGCCATACATCATCTTTCGAATTAAGACGGAAAGCTAATTTTTTCAAATTTAAAAGAATATCAACAACATCTTCTTGAATACCTTCAACAGCTGTATATTCATGCTCCACACCAGTAATTTTTGCTTCAGTAACAGCACAACCTGGGATAGATGACAATAATATTCTACGCAGAGCATTACCTAAAGTATGGCCAAATCCACGCTCTAATGGCTCTAAAACAATTTTAGAAGTGTAGCTACCCAAGTCTTTGACTTGGATATTACGGGGTTTTAGTAAATCGGTTGAATTAGACAAAATTGTAACCTCAATAATCTAAATGATTAATTGCTAAATGAAAAATTACTTAGAGTAAAGTTCAACGATAAGAGATTCATTAATCTCTGCTGGTAATTCATCACGCTCAGGAGCAGCTTTAAATATACCTTCAAATTTCTTCATATCTACATCAACCCATTCAGGGAAGCCGACTTGATCAGCAACAGATATTGAATCTTGAATTCTAGTTTGTTTTTTAGCTTTCTCACGTACAGAAACAACATCACCTGCATTTACTTGATATGAAGCAATATTTACAGAAGAACCATTAACATGTATTGCTTTATGACTCACCAACTGACGAGCCTCAGCACGAGTTGATGCATAACCCATGCGATAAACAACATTATCTAAACGGCATTCCAATAACTGCAAAAGATTCTCGCCTGTAGAACCTTTAACACGAACAGCTTCTTTAAAGTAATTACGAAATTGCTTTTCTAGAACACCATAAATTCGGCGAACTTTTTGTTTTTCACGTAATTGCATTCCATAATCAGATAAGCGTGTTCGGCGTTCGCCGTGTACACCAGGAATCTTCTCAAGATTACATTTATTTTCAAGTGAACGACCACGACCTTTTAAATAAAGATCCGTTCCCTCACGACGCATTAATTTACACTTTGGTCCAATATATCTGGCCATTTTATTTCTCCCGAACTACGGATTTTGCGACTAAACGCGACGCTTTTTTGGAGGACGACATCCATTATGAGGTATTGGTGTTACATCAATAATGTTAGTTATTTTATATCCGATATTATTCAAAGCACGCACAGCAGATTCACGTCCAGGACCTGGCCCTTTCACATGAACATCTAGATTCTTCAATCCAAATTGCTTTGCAGCTTCACCTGCTTTCTCTGCTGCTACCTGCGCAGCGAATGGTGTACTTTTGCGAGAACCGCGGAAGCCTGAGCCTCCAGCAGTTGCCCAAGCTAAAGCATTACCTTGACGATCAGTAATTGTAATAATAGTGTTATTAAATGACGCATGGATATGCGCAATCCCATCACTTACTGACTTTTTAACTTTCTTACGTGATTTAGTGGCAGTTGCCATCTTTCAATACCTGCTTATCTAAATTTAAGATAAATAAGTTACTTAAAACTTATCTACGAATAGGTTTACGAGGACCTTTACGGGTACGCGCATTCGTTTTTGTCCGTTGACCGCGAAGTGGTAAACCACGACGATGCCTGATACCTCGATAACAACCAAGATCCATCAAACTCTTGATATTCATTGAAACTTCTCGGCGCAAGTCACCCTCAACCATGAATTTACCAACTTCACCACGAATGCGTTCAATTTCATCTTCAGATAACGCGCTAATTCTTGCATCTAAAGCTACCTTAGCTTCAGTACAAACACTAGCCGCACGAGTTCTACCAATGCCGTAAATAGACGTTAGTGCTATTACCGCATGTTTATGTTCAGGGACGTTAATACCCGCAATTCGAGCCATCAAATCTCTCCAGACTGCTTTGAAAGGCGGGCAACAATACCCGATAATGCAGCGTTAATCAATAAATAAAACATATTAACCCTGACGCTGCTTATGGCGTGGATCTGTACATATAACACGTACAATGCCTTTACGTTTTACGATGCGACAATTACGACACATTTTTTTTACGGAAGCGCGAACCTTCATGAGTTAAACCTCTAATAAATATTCTTATAAAGACAGTCTATTTAGACTTTCCCTTTTTACCACCAGCTTTAAAGTTTGCTTTCTTCATCAAACCTTCATACTGATGCGACATCATGTGCGATTGAACTTGAGCAATAAAGTCCATCACAACAACTACTATAATTAACAATGATGTACCACCAAAATAAAATGGCACATTCCAACCGAGAATCAAAAACTCTGGCAACAAACATACAAGTGTTATGTAAATAGCACCAACTGCTGTCAGTCTAGTCATAACACCATCAATATATTTTGCAGTCTCTTTACCTGGACGTATACCAGGGATAAAAGCACCCGCCTTCTTTAAATTATCAGCAGTTTCTCGTGAATTGAAAACTAATGCCGTATAAAAGAAAGTAAAAAACACTATGGCTAAACCATAAAACAAAACATATAGGGGCTGTCCAGGTTGTAACAATGTTACAAAATCTTTCAACCACTCAACCCCATTTCCTTCAGAAACCCACCGACCCAAACTAGAAGGAAACAGAATAATACTAGAGGCAAATATAGGAGGTATCACACCTGCCATATTAAGCTTCAATGGCAGATGACTAGATTGACCCATCGCCATTTTCCTACCTTGCTGACGATTAGCATAATTTACTGTAATACGTCTTTGTCCTCTTTCAACAAAAACAATAAATGCAGTAACTAAAACTGCCAAAGCTAACAATATAATAACAAAAGCTGGTGACAACTCACCATTACTAGCAAGCTCAAGAGTACCACCAATTGCCGTTGGCAACCCTGCAACGATCCCAGCAAAAATAATAAGAGAGATACCATTTCCAATACCTCGCTCGGTAATTTGCTCTCCTAACCACATCAAAAACAACGTTCCGGTTACTAATGAAACTACAGTAGTAATAGTAAAGCCAAGACCAGGGTGCAATGCAATAGTTTGCCCCCCCCCTAAATCTTGACCACCAAGCGCAAGAGAAATACCTATACTCTGAAACAAAGCCAAACCAACGGTCCCGTATCGCGTGTACTGAGTGATCTTACGTTTTCCAGACTCACCCTCTTTCTTGAGTTGCTGTAGACTAGGTATAACATGGGTCATTAACTGCACTATTATGGATGCGGAAATATACGGCATTATACCTAAAGCAAATACACTCAAACGCTGTAAAGCACCACCTGAAAACATATTGAAAACACCCAATATAGTTCCCGTGTTCTGATCAAAAAATTGTTGTAAAGCTGCAGGATTAACACCAGGGATTGGAATAAATGTTCCAATTCTATATACAATCAAAGCGAAAAAAACAAAGGCAAGCCTTTGTTTAATTTCTGCAATATTGCTCATACCCGAAAGCGTGCCTGTAGCGTTTTTACCTGCCACTATATAACCCCTTTTTTATTTAGTCTTCGACTTTTCCGCCAGCAGACTCAATCGCTGCTTTTGCGCCTTTACTGACCTTGATGCCTTTTAAAATAACTGCTTTATCTATTGCTCCAGAAAGCATCACCTTCACATTTAAAATTTGTTTGGTAATAAGATTAGCTGTTTTCAATGAATCAATATCAATCACATCTACTTCTAGCTTCGTTAGTTCAGACAAACGAATTTCAGCTGAAACACGACCTACACGTGAACTAAAGCCAACTTTAGGTAGACGACGCTGTAGAGGCATTTGCCCGCCTTCAAAACCAACCTTATTAAAACCACCCGAACGCGATTTTTGACCTTTATGGCCTCGCGCACAGGTTTTTCCCCAACCACAACCGATACCACGACCAACGCGTTTACGATTAGATGTACTGCCTTCTGCAGGTGATAATGTATTTAAATTCATTGCCAGATCACTCATCACTAAACCTCTTCAACTTTAAGCATGTAAGAGATTTTATTTATCATTCCACGATTTTCAGGTGTATCATTTACAACAACTGGGTTATGCATTTTACGTAAACCTAAACCGCGAGCACATGATTTGTGTGCTTTTAGACGACCATTCATACTTCGAACAACCGTTAATTTTACTTGTTTTACTTTTGACGTAGCCATGAGCTTAACCTCTAATCTCTTCTACCGTTTTACCACGTTTAGCAGCTATTAGTTCTGGCGAGTTCATTTCAGCCAAGCCCTTAATAGTAGCACGTACAACATTGATAGGATTACGAGAACCAACACACTTTGCGAGTACATTCTTCACGCCAACAACTTCAAAAACTGCTCGCATAGCACCACCTGCAATAATCCCAGTACCATCAGACGCTGGCTTCATGAATACATGAGCTGCACCATGTCTAGCATTGATTTCATACTGTAAAGTATCATCAACTAAAGCAACATCTACAATGTTCTTACGTGCTTTTTCCATTGCCTTTTGAATAGCTACAGGCACTTCTTTTGCTTTACCGTAACCAAAACCTATACGACCATTACCGTCGCCTACTACTGCTAATGCAGTAAAACCAAAAACACGACCACCTTTAACCACTTTTGCAACACGGTTAACGTGAACTAATTTTTCCTGAAGGCCATCTGTTGCCTTTTCTGTATTATCTGATCTAGCCATTATAATAAACCTTTAGAACTGTAAGCCCGCTTCACGCGCAGCTTCTGCTAACGCCTTGACACGACCATGATATTTAAAACCGGAACGATCAAACGCTACAGACTCAATTCCTTTCTCTTTAGCTCGCTCAGCAACTAGTTTCCCAACTGCTGCTGCTGCGTCTGAATTACCTGTATATGCTAAATCATCACGCATTTTCTTTTCAACCGTAGAGGCTGACGCAATCACATTATTATCTTCACTAGAAATAATTTGTGCGTATATATGACGAGAACTTCTATATACAGACAAGCGAACAGCACCTAGCTCACGCATCTTCATGCGAGAACGCTTACCGCGACGTGTTCTGGCTATTTTCTTATTCATTTTACAAATACCTTTAACTAAACTTAGGTTTTCTTAGCTTCTTTGCGAATAATACGCTCACCAGCATACTTAACACCCTTTCCTTTATATGGCTCAGGTGGTCTATAAGCACGAATTTCCGCAGCTGTTTGACCTATAACTTGTTTATCAATGCCACGAAGAATAATTTCTGTTTGACTTGGGGTCTCAACAGTCACACCTTGTGGAATATCGTGAACAACAGGGTGAGAAAAACCTAATGTAAGATTTAACTTATTTCCTTGAGCTTGTGCGCGATAACCAACACCTACTAACTCAAGTTTTTTCTCAAAACCAGTACTTACACCTGTAACCATATTACTAGTTAGTGCACGCATAGTACCTGCCATTGCCCAACCCTTCTTGTCACTTTCACTCTTTGGCTTTACAACTAGTGTATTACCATCCTCAGAGATGACGACAGAGTCATGTATCTTATAATCAAATGCACCTTTTGCGCCTTTGATATTTATATCCTGCCCATTGATTTTTACTTCTAAACCAGAAGGTAGTTCAATAGGCATTTTTGCTATTCTTGACATATCTTAATACCGCTTATTCTACGATACAGAGCACTTCACCGCCCTGACCTGCTGCACGCGCTGAACGATCGCTCATTACGCCTTTTGATGTAGATACTATGGCAATACCCAAACCTAACATTACTGCTGGAATTTCATCTTTACCACGGAATATTCTTAAACCTGGGCGACTAACACGATCAATTGTTTTAATCACGGGCTGACCTTGATAGTACTTTAAAGCTACACTTGTAACTGGCTTACCATCAGTGGCATCTGTTTCATACCCAGAAATGTAACCCTCATCTTTTAACACATCTAATATTGCCGTTTTTTTAGATGATGCAGAAAAACTGACATTAACTTTACTAGCTCGTTGACCATTTCGAATACGTGTCAACATATCAGCTATTGGATCACTCATACTCATGATATGTACTCCTTACCAACTTGCTTTGGTCAAACCAGGAAGATCACCTTCCATAGCCGACTCTCTTAATTTATTTCTACAAAGACCAAACTTACTATAAACACCATGAGGTCTTCCTGTAATTGCACAACGATTACGCTGGCGTACTTTTGAACCATTTCGTGGTAGCTTCTGTAAAGAATCTGTTGCAGCCATTACCTGCTCAAAACTACTATTTGGAGAACGAATGATCTCCTTCAATTCAGCTCTTTTTGATGCATATTTAGCGACCATTTTAGTACGCTTTGCTTCGCGAGCGATCATTGATTTCTTAGCCATAACTTAATCGTCCTATATTACTGCTTTTTGAATGGGAACAGAAAAGCTTCTAACAAAGCCTTACCTTCCTCATTGTTTTTTGCTGTTGTCGTGATTGCAATATCTAAACCACGTAATTTATCAATCTTATCGTAATCAATTTCAGGGAAGATGATTTGCTCATCAAAACCCATACTGTAATTACCATTACCATCAAATGAACGAGGATTTAAACCACGAAAGTCACGTACACGGGGGATAGATATATGAATTAAACGATCTAAAAACTCATACATTTGTTCACGGCGTAGATTAACCTTACATCCAATAGGCCAGTTATCACGTATTTTAAATCCCGCAATAGATTTGCGAGAGATTGTAACAACCGGTTTTTGACCTGCAATCTTCGTCATATCTGAAACTGCATGTTCAATAACTTTTTTATCACCAACAGCATCACCCAACCCCATATTCAATGAGATCATTGTAATCTTTGGTACTTCCATGACGTTCTTATAACCAAACTTAGTCATTAATTCCTTAACAACTGTTTCTTTATAAAAATCTTCTAATCTAGACATCGTTTTACCTTTACTTCGCGTTATAGACAAACCTATTTGACAAGGTTTATTAACTTACGACTTCACCATTTGATTTAAAGAAACGTACTTTCTTACCATCTTCTAGTGTTTTAAATCCGACTCGATCACCCTTATCTGTTGCTGGGTTGACCAACATTACATTAGATGTATCTAATGGCATTTCTTTTTCAATGATTCCACCAGCAACACCTGCATTAGGGTTACCTTTCTGGTGTTTTTTAGCAATATTGACACCTTGAACCAGTAACTTATTCTTACCAACTAATTCAGTAACATTCCCACGACGGCCCTTATCTTTGCCCGCTATGACTACTACTTGATCATTTTTTACAATCTTATTCATGACACTTAAACCTATTAAACAAGTCTTATAAGACTTCTGGAGCCAACGAAATGATTTTCATGAAGTTTTTGTCACGAAGTTCACGCGTTACAGGGCCAAAGATACGTGTACCAATTGGCTCTAATTTAGCATTCAACAAAACCGCTGAATTACCATCAAAGCGAATTGTAGATCCATCTTTACGACGCACACCTTTTGCAGTTCTAACAACAACCGCAGTATAAACATCACCCTTCTTAACTTTTCCGCGAGGAATAGCTTCTTTAATACTGACTTTAATTATGTCGCCAATACCTGCGTAACGTCTATGTGAACCACCAAGTACTTTTATACACTGTACTCGACGAGCGCCACTATTATCCGCTACATTTAACTGTGTTTGCATTTGAATCATGTTCTTATATCCAAGCTTAAATATATTGAAGCAATATCTATATTATTTGTTAAGACTTAGTCTTATCTACGACTGTCACCAAAGTCCAAGATTTCGTCTTAGACAATGGACGACACTCTTTGATTGTTACCGTATCACCAATATTGCACTCATTATTTGCATCGTGAGCATGATATTTAGTAGAGCGACGGATAAACTTTCCGTAAAGAGGATGCTTAACTTTTCTTTCACCCAGCACAACGATAGTCTTATCCATCTTATTACTAACAACTTGACCAGTAATACTATGCTCAAGTTTAGCTGTTTGTTCTGTCATCTCACTCACCTATTTGCTGACTTCAGCTGTTGACTGCATTTCATTCATAATCGTTTTAATACGCGCGATCTTGCGACGAACTTTTCTCATCTCAGAATGGCGTGTCAATTGACCTGAAGAACGCTGCATACGAAAAACAAACTGCTCTTTTAAACTCTCTAAAAGCTCTTTAGATAAGTCTTCTGTACTTTTTTGACGAAGTTCACTGGCTTTCATCACATCACCTTTCTTGTGACAAATACTGTCTTAATTGGTAATTTAGCTGCAGCTAGGGCAAACGCTTCACGCGCCAACTCTTCACTAACACCTTCCATTTCATAAAGAACGCGACCTGGCTGTATTAAACATACCCAGTATTCAACGTTACCTTTACCTTTACCCATACGTACTTCTAAGGGCTTGCTTGTGATTGGCTTGTCTGGAAACACACGAATCCAAATTTTACCACCACGCTTAATATGACGAGTCATTGCTCGACGAGCAGCTTCAATTTGTCTTGCAGTCAAACGACCGCGTCCAACGGCTTTCAGACCGTATTCACCAAAGCTTACTTTACTTCCAGTAACAGCTAGACCACGATTTCTGCCTTTAAACTGCTTTCTGAATTTTGTTCTCTTGGGCTGTAACATCGCAGACCTCTATCTCTTGTTCTTGGCATCGCGGCCAGCTGATTTTGCTCGTTTCTGCTCAAGGTCAAATACATCACCTTTGTAGATCCAAACCTTAATACCAATTACACCGTATGTGGTATGCGCCTTCGCTGTAGAGTAATCAATATCAGCACGTAAAGTATGGAGTGGAACGCGACCTTCGCGATACCATTCCGTACGTGCAATCTCAGCACCATTCAAACGACCACCACAGCTAATTTTAATACCCAACGCACCTAAGCGCATTGCATTCCCAACTGCGCGCTTCATTGCACGGCGGAACATAATACGACGTTCCAGCTGATTTGCAATACTTTCTGCAACTAATTTTGCATCTAATTCAGGTTTGCGAATCTCTTCGATATTCACCTTCACATTATTAGGATGCAAATCCATCATCTTTGCAGTTTCAGCACGTAGACGCTCAATATCTTCGCCTTTCTTACCTATAACAACACCAGGACGAGCCGTATGGATTGTTACGAAAGCTGACTTAGCAGGACGTTCAATTTGAATACGACTTACTGAAGCACTTTTAAGCTTTTCCTCTAAGAAAGCTCTAACTGCAAGATCTTTATGTAGAAACTCTGCATATTCTCTGCCTTCCGCATACCACTTCGAACGCCAATCAGAAGCTATACCAAGACGAAAACCTACTGGATGTATTTTCTGACCCATTTCTAAACCTCTCCGTCGCCGACACTTAATGTGATATGGCTTGTACGCTTAAGAATACGGTTTGCACGACCTTTAGCTCGCGCACGTAATCTCTTCATTGTTGGAGCCTGATCAACCATGACTCTTGTCACAGAAAGCTCATCAATATCAGCACCTTCATTATGCTCTGCATTTGCAATAGCCGAATCAAGGATCTTCTTAATAATAGCCGCAGATTTTTTCTGACTAAAAGATAAAACCTCTAAGGCCTTGTCTACTGGCATACCACGCACTTGATCAGCAACCAATCTTGCTTTTTGTGGCGATATACGAGCAAATCGTAATTTTGCATTAACTTCCATTTCTAAATCCTAGGTCTATCTTTAAGACTTTTTATCAGCAATATGACCACGATACATACGCGTAGGAGAAAACTCGCCTAGCTTATGACCAACCATATGCTCATTAACCAATACTGGCACATGCTGACGACCATTATGAATCGCAATCGTCAAACCAACCATTTCAGGAACTACCATCGATCTACGTGACCAGGTTTTTATAGGCTTACG
The DNA here is from genome assembly GCA_026988095.1 of Thiotrichaceae bacterium. Classification (GTDB taxonomy): domain Bacteria; phylum Pseudomonadota; class Gammaproteobacteria; order Thiotrichales; family Thiotrichaceae; genus Cocleimonas. The sequence goes on along the minus strand of JALSLX010000142.1, from coordinate 20,361 downwards.
ATCTCCAGCACTTACTGCTTTCAAAACTTTAGCCATCAAATGATGATCTATAAATGGACCTTTTTTTAATGAACGTGGCACCGCAATTACCTCTTATCTCTACGACGTACTATCAAGTGATCAGTACGTTTATTTTTACGTGTTTTAAAACCTTTAGTTGGCGTACCCCAAGGTGAAACCGGGTGACGACCACCAGAAGTTTTACCTTCACCACCGCCATGCGGATGATCTACTGGATTCATTACAACACCACGAACCGTTGGACGTATACCACGATGACGACTTGCTCCTGCTTTACCCAACTTGGTCAAAGCATGCTCTGAGTTACTAACCTCACCCACTGTAGCACGACAATCTGAAAGTACTTTTCTCATCTCCCCTGAACGCAAACGCAAAGTCGAGTAACGACCCTCACGAGCAATCAACTGAGCTGATGTGCCCGCACTTCGTGCTATTTGAGCTCCTTTACCAGGCTTCATCTCTATACAATGCACAACAGTACCAACTGGCATATCACGCAATGACATTGCGTTACCCGATGCAATAGTCGCTCCTGAACCAGACATCAACTTGTCTTCTGCACGCAAACCCTTTGGAGCTATAATATAACGACGCTCTCCATCTGCATACTTAAGCAATGCAATATTAGCAGTGCGGTTCGGATCGTATTCAACACGCTCAACTATCGCACCAACACTATCCTTATTACGCTTAAAATCAATAATACGGTAATGTTGCTTGTGCCCACCACCAATATGGCGCGTAGTAATACGACCATTATTGTTACGACCACCAGACTTGCTTTTCTTTTCTAGTAATGCCTTATGAGGCTTACCTTTATGCAAATCCTTATTAACAACTCGAACCTGATGACGACGACCCGGAGATGTTGGTTTCATCTTTACTGTAGCCATGATTACGCCTCCGCCTCAACATTTAAGGTACTACCTTCAGCCAATCTTACGTAGGCTTTCTTCCAATCTTTGCGCTTACCCAGTCTCTTGCCAAAGCTTTTCGCTTTACCTTTAACATTTACAGTACGCACATCAGCAACTCTAACTTCAAACAAAGTTTCAACCGCATTTTTAATCTCACGCTTACTTGCACCTACTGCAACCTTAAACGCATGTATATTTGTTTCCGAACCTGAAACCGCTTTTTCAGTTACATGCGGACCATAGACCACATGATACATTCTCTCTTCAGATTGACTCATGATAACCACTCCTGCACTTTTTTAACTGCAGCAGATGAAATAACCACCTTATCATGATTCACCAAACTTACTGGATTCAGTTTAGATACCGTTAGAGTCTCACAGTTAGGAATATTACGAGCTGACAAAGTAATATTATTATCTTCTTCATCACTTATAAGCAAAACATTACCCACATCCAACTTACCAAGCTCAGCAACCATCGCCTTAGTCTTAGGTTCTTTTACACCAAAACTATCAACAATAATCAACGATTCAGAACGAACTAACTCAGAAAATATTGAGCACATAGCCGAGCGATACATCTTTTTATTAAGCTTTTTCGAATAATCACGAGGACGAGCAGCAAATGTTACACCACCACTACGCCAAAGCGGACCACGCGAAGTACCGGCACGAGCACGTCCCGTACCTTTTTGCCGCCAAGGCTTCGCACCACCACCGCTTACATCAGAACGCGTTTTTTGCGCCTTTGTACCCGCTCGACCAGCCGCCATATAAGCAACAACCGCCTGATGAACCAGCGTTTCATTATATTCTTTAGCAAAGACCGCATCATCTAACTCAACAGCTTTACCATCTGTATTTTTAAAATCCATCCTGATTAACCTTTAACCGCTGGTTTTACAAGTATATTGCCGCCACGAGCGCCAGGAACAGCACCCTTAACAAGCATTAAATTCTTTTCTAGATCAACACTTACGACCATAAGACTCTGGGTAGTCTGACGTACAGCACCCATATGACCTGACATTTTCTTTCCTTTAAAAACGCGACCTGGAGTTTGATTTTGACCAATTGAACCCGGTGTTCTGTGGTTAATTGAGTTGCCATGAGTTGCATCTTTACCAGCAAAGTTATAACGCTTCAACACACCAGCGAAACCTTTACCGATTGTTGTACCCGTCACATCAACCTTCTGACCTACTTGGAACAACTCAACTGTTAGCTCAGAACCAAGTTCATACCCATCAACAGAATCAACGCGTGACTCAGAAGTAAATGACCCCGCCTCAACAGAAGCCTTTGCAAAATGACCTGACGCAGACCTATTAACCTTTGAAGCCTTCTTAATCCCTACTGTTAACTGAACAGCGTTATAACCGTCCGTTTCTACAGTCTTAATCTGAGAAATACGATTAGCTCGCATCTCTAACACCGTGACCGGTGTAGCAGTGCCATCTTCATTGTATACCCGGGTCATTCCAACTTTTGAACCCAATAGACTGATTGCCATTTGGCCACCTCATTTAAATCAAATCAACTGTATACCTTGATATACAGCCGAAAAAAAACTTTTTCGAAAAATTCGAATCGAGCCTTAATCAACATCGATTCGAAGAAAGGCGCGCATTATGCCAGATAAAAAGGCGTTAGGGAACTCTAATACTTATCTTTCTTGGTTTATTTTAAAACTAAAAGAAATTTAACTTAAACTTGCAAAAGTAGAGCCGCACATCCCCATACTAAACACCCAAAGAAGTATTTAGCAGAGTAATTCCTATGTTAGCTTAATCTGAACATCAACACCTGTTGCAAGATCTAATTTCATCAATGCATCCACAGTACGATCAGTTGGCTCAACAATATCCATAAGACGCTTATGAGTACGAATTTCATACTGATCACGAGCATCTTTATTTACATGAGGAGAAACCAAAATTGTGAAGCGCTCTTTACGTGTTGGCAAAGGAATTGGACCTTTTACTCTAGCACCTGTGCGCTTAGCTGTTTCTACGATTTCTCTCGCTGAACGATCAATCAACTTGTGATCAAACGACTTCAAGCGAATTCTGATTTTTTGACCTGACATATTATTTACTCTTTATATACATAAATATTTTATGTTTTCTTATTACTAAGAAACAACTTTAGCAACAACACCCGCACCTACTGTGCGACCACCCTCACGGATAGCAAAACGTAAACCGTCTTCCATCGCAATAGGGTTAATTAGTGTTACAACCATCTTTACATTATCGCCTGGCATTACCATTTCTGTCCCTTCTGGCAATTCACAAGCACCGGTAATGTCTGTAGTTCTGAAGTAGAACTGCGGACGATAACCGTTAAAGAATGGCGTATGACGACCACCCTCATCTTTTGATAGTACATATACTTCTGCTTCAAAAACAGTATGAGGTGTAATTGAACCTGGCTTACATAATACCTGACCACGCTCAACTTCTTCGCGCTTAGTACCACGCAACAGCACACCTACGTTGTCGCCTGCTTGACCCTCGTCTAGTAGCTTGCGGAACATTTCAACACCTGTACAGGTAGATGTTAGCGTGTCTTTGATGCCGACAATTTCGATATCGTCACCTACGTGTACGATCCCACGTTCGATTCTTCCTGTTACTACTGTTCCACGACCTGAAATAGAGAACACGTCCTCTACCGGCATTAGATAATCACCATCTACAGCGCGCTCTGGCTCTGGAATATAGGTATCTAGTGCATTTACTAGCTCCACGATCTTTTCTACATACTTCTCTTCGCCATCCAAGGCTTTAAGCGCCGAACCTGTGATAACAGGCGTGTCATCACCTGGAAATTCATACATATCTAGTAGTTCACGGATTTCCATCTCTACTAGTTCTAGTAATTCATCATCATCAACCATATCGGCTTTATTCATGAATACTACGATGTAAGGCACACCTACTTGACGCGAAAGAAGGATATGCTCACGTGTTTGTGGCATTGGACCGTCTGCTGCAGACACTACAAGTATCGCACCATCCATCTGAGCCGCACCTGTAATCATGTTCTTTACATAATCGGCGTGACCCGGGCAATCTACGTGTGCGTAATGACGACTCTCTGACTCGTATTCTACGTGTGACGTTGAGATTGTTATTCCACGTGCTTTTTCTTCTGGTGCATTATCGATCTCGTCGAATGCCTTTACTTCACCACCCATCTTTTCTGCCATTACTTTTGTAAGCGCAGCGGTTAGTGTTGTTTTTCCATGGTCAACGTGACCTATGGTGCCCACGTTGACGTGGGGCTTGTTACGTTCAAATTTTTCTTTGGACATGATCAATCACCTTTAATTTACCATCGCATTCGATGCCTTTTCAGGCACTTCGGCATATTTTTCAAATTCCATTGAGTAACTACCTCGCCCCTGTGTCGCTGAACGCAAATCAGTTGCATAGCCGAACATTTTACTCAACGGAACCTCTGCACGAACAACCTTCCCATTAGGAACATCATCCATACCCTGAACAATGCCACGACGACGATTTAAATCACCCATAACATCACCCATATATTCTTCTGGCATAACCACTTCAATCCTCATTACGGGCTCAAGCATTGCAGGAGAGGCCGCCAACACACCCTCCCTAATCGCCAACGAACCAGCAACCTTGAATGACATTTCACTTGAATCTACATCATGAAACGAACCATCGTAAAGCGTGACCTTCACATCCATTATAGGACAACCCGCCAAGACACCATTCTGTAGCTGCTCTTCCATACCCGCCATAGTCGCCGGAATAAACTCCTTAGGAATCGACCCGCCAGTTATCGCGTCTTCAAACTCGTAACCAGAACCTTCTTCTAGTGGTTCTAATTTAATCTTCACATGACCATATTGGCCTTTACCACCCGATTGACGAACAAACTTTCCTTCTGCCTCAACCGCCTGACGAATACATTCTCGATAAGAAACTTGCGGATCTCCCACATTAGCCTCTACATCAAATTCGCGTTTCATGCGATCAACAATAATATCAAGGTGCAATTCACCCATGCCCGATATAATTGTTTGACCCGTTTCTTCGCTCGCATGAACTTTAAAAGACGGATCTTCTTGAGCCAACTTGCCTAACGCCACCGACATCTTATCTTGATCGACCGTTGTACGAGGCTCAACCGCAACCGAAATTACTGGCTCCGGAAAATCTAGTCGCTCTAACGTGATAGGATACTGTTTTTCACAAAGCGTATCACCCGTAGTAACATCTTTAAGCCCGACTGCAGCAGCAATATCACCCGTTCGAACCTCTTTAATTTCTTCACGAGAATTAGAGTGCATCTGTAAGATACGCCCTACTCTTTCCCGCTTACCCTTTATAGGGTTTAATACTGTATCACCTGCTTTTAATATACCCGAGTAAACTCGAAAGAATGTTAGCGTACCAACAAACGGATCTGTTGCAACTTTAAAAGCTAATGCCGCAAAAGGCTCATCATCCGAAGCTTTACGCTCTTCGACCTTATCACCTTCATTTTCAATAACACCTTTAACCGAAGAAATATCTAAAGGTGATGGCAAATAACGTACCATTGCATCCAACATTGCCTGCACACCTTTGTTCTTAAAGGCCGAACCACACAAAGTGGGGATAATTTCTCCTGCTAGCGTACGAAGTCGTATCCCTTGATAAATCTGATCTTCAGTTAGATCACCACCCTCAATATATAAACCCATCAATTCTTCATTAGCTTCTGCCGCAACCTCCACTAATGACTCACGCCACTGTTCTGCTTCTGACTGCAATTCAACAGGAATATCGCCCAAGGTAAAACTAACACCCTTATCGCCATCATCCCAACTGATTGCCTTCATTTGAATCAGGTCAACCACACCTTTAAAGTCTTCTTCCGCACCAATAGCAATTTGCACTGGTATAGGATTTGCGCCTAAACGCTCACGAAGCTGACCCACCACACGCAAAAAATCTGCACCAACACGATCCATTTTATTAATAAATGCGATGCGCGGAACTTCATATTTATCAGCTTGCCTCCACACTGTTTCGGATTGCGGCTCCACACCACCAACCGCACAAAATACAGCAACAGCACCATCCAATACCCTTAATGAACGCTCGACCTCAATCGTAAAATCGACATGCCCAGGAGTATCAATAATATTGATTCGATGCTCTTCAAACTGCCCACCCATTCCTTTCCAAAAACAGGTTGTCGCAGCAGAGGTGATTGTAATCCCTCTTTCCTGTTCTTGCTCCATCCAATCCATTGTGGCAGCGCCATCATGAACCTCACCAATCTTATGAGACACCCCCGTGTAAAATAAAACTCGCTCAGTGGTAGTGGTTTTCCCAGCGTCTATATGCGCCATGATACCAACATTGCGGTAACGATCTAGGGGAGTTATACGAGCCACTACTTTTTATCCTTAACTACCATTACTTATTCTTAACTCACTCTATGCCTTAACTACCAACGGAAGTGAGCAAAGGCTTTGTTAGCTTCAGCCATTTTATGCGTATCTTCACGCTTCTTAACAGCAGAACCACGTTTTTCAGCAGCATCCATTAGCTCACCAGCCAACTTAAGTGCCATTGATTTCTCACCACGTTTACGCGCCGCTTCAACCAACCAACGCATTGCCAAAGCATTTTGACGAGACGCGCGAACCTCAACAGGAACCTGGTACGTTGCACCACCTACACGGCGAGACTTAACCTCAACCGAAGGACGAACATTATCAAGAGCCGTATCAAGAATTTCCATTCCGTTATCACCCTTCTTTGATGCAATCTCATCAAGCGCAACGTACACCACTTTTTCAGCAATCGACTTTTTACCGTCTTTCATAATGGTGTTTATAAACTTTGCTAAAACTAAGCTTCCAAATTTTGGATCTGGAAGGATAATACGTTTTGGAACTTCTCTTCTTCTAGGCATAAAAAACTCACTTCTTTAACAACGACTACATTCGCTTACTATTATTCAACTTTTTGCTGTAGTTATATTCGCAACCACAACAAACACTATTAATTTACCACAAGTACAGCACTTTCGAGCTGCTACTTAGGGCGCTTAGCACCGTACTTAGAACGACCTTGTCTACGATCCGAGACACCCTGCGTATCCAAAGATCCACGCACTACGTGATAGCGCACACCAGGCAAGTCTTTCACACGACCACCGCGAATCAATACAACCGAGTGCTCCTGTAAGTTATGACCTTCACCACCGATATAGCTACTCACTTCAAAACCATTAGTAAGACGCACACGAGCAACTTTACGCATTGCTGAGTTCGGCTTTTTAGGCGTTGTTGTATATACGCGCGTACACACTCCACGTCTCTGCGGACAGGCCTCTAATGCAGGCACTTTACTTTTTTCCATCTTGCGCTTACGAGGTTTACGTACCAACTGGTTAATAGTAGACATTAATAATTCTCTCTATACTCTTTTTAAGTAGTTCGAATCTTAACTAGTAGACTCGAAAAACAGCCAAATGACTGTCTTAACAATAAGGCGCGGAATTCTATTACCACACAGCATTCATGTCAAGACAGGACTTTTATTTTTAAAGATTTTTACTGTTTTTTATCCAAAAAAATACAAAACAGCGAAAAACAAGGGGGGTGGTCTTTTATAAACACTAAAAAAGGGTAGAAAACTACCCTTTTTTAGCCAAAACTAACAGCGATGCGACTTACTAATTATCTGTAGATTCAATTACTACCTCAGACTCCACCTCTGCAGCGTTTTTCATCATCTCAGCTTCTGCTGCTAACGCTGCAAGTTGCTTCTGAACCTCTTCTTGCTTACGACGACGCTCTTGATGATGCTTGAAACCCGTTCCAGCAGGAATTAAGCGACCAACTATTACATTTTCTTTCAACCCACGAAGGTCATCACGAGCACCACGCACAGATGCCTCTGTCAATACACGTGTTGTCTCTTGGAACGACGCTGCTGATATAAAGGAATCTGTAACAAGCGATGCTTTCGTAATACCAAGTAAGATGCGGTCAAACTTAGCAGGAAGCTTGCCATCTGCAACCAATGCTGCATTAGCTTCTTCCACCTTCCAAAGATCAAGTTGCTCGCCTTTTAACATACGACTATCACCCGATGCAGTGATAAGAACTTTCCTCATCATCTGTCTCGCAATAATCTCGACGTGCTTATCATTAATGATTACACCCTGAAGACGATACACCTCTTGTACTTCTTTTACCATGTGCTCCGCTAATACAACCGGACCTAACAGACGGATAATATCGTGAGAGCTTGGCTCACCATCAGCAATCATTTCACCTTTAGCAACTTTTTCACCTTCAAATACATCGAGGTTACGCCACTTAGGGATTAACACCTCATAATGATCCCCAGAATCAGGCGTAATAACTAAGCGCTTCTTACCCTTAGTCTCTTTACCCCACGAGAATGTACCTGATATTTCCGCTAGTATTGCTGGCTGCTTTGGCTTTCTAGCCTCAAACATATCTGCAACACGAGGCAGACCACCTGTAATATCACGAGTCTTCGACGACTCTTGTGCGAGTCGCGCCAGCACATCACCAACTTGAACTTTAACACCATTAGTCAAACCCACTACGGCACCACCTGCCAGTGGATATTGAACTGGAATTTCAGTATTCTCAAAGAATAAAGTATCGCCTTTATCATCTAACAATCGAATCATTGGATTCAAATCTTTAGCGCCTGCACCACGAGCAGCAGGGTCTGTCACCACCGTTGAACTGAGACCCGTCATATCATCGATCTTAGTATTGATTGTTGAGCCATCTACGAAATCAACAAAATCAACAGTACCAGCAACCTCTGTAACTATTGGATGCGTATGCGGATCCCACGTAGCAACTTCTTGCCCTGCTTCAATAGTATCACCATCTTTTATGGTAACAACCGCACCGTAAGGAAGTCTGTAACGCTCTTTCTCTCGACCTTGATCATCAAGAACACTGATAACACCTGATCTAGAAACAGTCACTAAATTTTCATCTTTATTGATAACGGTTTTAACATTACTTAAATGCGCAGCTCCTGTATTTTTAACAACAATATTATTGTCTGCAGCTGATCTACTTGCCGCACCACCGATATGGAAAGTACGCATAGTTAACTGCGTTCCAGGCTCACCAATGGATTGAGCAGCTACAACACCTACCGCCTCACCCAAATTAACAAGATGTCCTCGACCCAGATCACGCCCGTAACATTGAGCACAAACACCTTTTCTAGTATCACAACTAATTGCAGAACGCACAATAATTTCATCAACACCTAAGTCTTCAAGCTTTGCTACCCAATCTTCATCCATCAATGTTCTTGCGGGAATAACAACATCGCCTTTGTGGTTTGCAACATCAACTGCCGTCACACGACCTAGTACACGATCACCTAATGGCTGAACAACATCACCACCCTCAATAATTGGCTTCATAACCAAGCCATCACTAGTACCACAATCATCCAGTGTTACTACCATATCTTGCGAAACATCAACTAAACGACGTGTTAAGTAACCTGAATTTGCAGTTTTTAATGCTGTATCTGCTAGGCCTTTTCGAGCTCCGTGAGTTGATATAAAGTATTGCAGTACATTCAAGCCTTCTCGGAAGTTTGAGGTGATGGGTGTTTCGATGATTGAACCATCTGGTTTCGCCATCAAACCACGCATACCTGCCAACTGACGAATCTGAGCTGCAGAACCACGAGCCCCAGAATCTGCCATCATATAGATAGAGTTAAATGATTCTTGCTGGACAGTTTTCCCATCAGCATCAACCACATCCTCTGTACCCATACCATCCATCATTGCCTTAGCAACTTGTTCATTGGTACGCGCCCAGATATCAACAACTTTATTGTATCGTTCACCCTGAGTTACTAAACCAGAAGAGTATTGGTTTTCAATTTCTTTAACATCATCTTCGGCTCGACCAATAATTTCAGCCTTCTCTTTCGGAATCATCATGTCGTCAGCACAGAAAGAAACACCAGCTAGTGTTGCGTATTTATAACCTGTGTACATCAACTGATCAGCCAAGACAACGGTATCCTTTAAGCCTACCCGACGGTAACCCTCATTGATAACACAAGAAATAGCCTTCTTCTTCATTACAACATTGATCAACTCAAATGGCATACCATCTGGTAAAACCTCAGATAGAATTGCACGACCAACTGTCGTTTCAAGTCTACGCGTACGGAATACTTTCTCACCATTTTCATCAATATCACTGTCTGATATACGCACTTGTACTTTTGCATGAAGATCCGCTTTACCTGCTTCATAAGCACGCTTTGCTTCTTCAATATCAGCGAAGATCATACCTTCGCCTAGCGCATTAACGCTTTCACGCGTCATATAATATAGACCTAGCACTATATCTTGTGATGGAACAATAATCGGCTCACCGTTAGCTGGAGATAGCACATTATTTGTCGCCATCATCAATACACGTGCTTCTGTTTGCGCCTCAAGTGATAACGGCACATGTACAGCCATCTGATCACCATCGAAGTCAGCATTGAATGCCGAACATACTAATGGGTGCAACTGGATAGCTTTACCTTCAATCAGTACTGGCTCAAACGCTTGAATACCCAAACGGTGAAGCGTAGGCGCACGGTTAAGCATGATTGGATGTTGACGAATAATTTCTGCAAGAATATCCCAAACTTCAGGAGTCTCACGTTCAACTAATTTTTTGGCCGCTTTAATTGTTGTTGCCAAACCGCGACGTTGTAACTTTCCAAATATAAATGGCTTAAATAACTCAAGTGCCATTTTCTTAGGCAGACCACACTGATGCAACCTTAATGCTGGGCCAACCACGATTACAGAACGACCAGAGTAATCAACGCGTTTACCCAACAAGTTCTGACGGAAACGACCTTGCTTACCCTTAATCATATCAGCCAAAGATTTAAGCTGACGACGGTTAGAACCAGTTATAGCGCGACCACGACGACCGTTATCTAACAACGCATCAACAGACTCTTGCAACATACGTTTTTCATTACGCACAATAATATCTGGAGCATTCAGATCCAACAAACGACGTAGACGGTTATTACGATTAATCACACGACGATATAAGTCGTTAAGATCAGAAGTCGCGAAACGACCACCTTCTAACGGCACTAGAGGGCGCAAATCAGGAGGAAGAACTGGAAGCACCGTCATAATCATCCAATCAGGCTTATTACCAGACTCTAGAAATGACTCCATTAGCTTTGTTCTTTTACTAATACGCTTTAGTTTTGTTTCAGAGTTTGTGTTATTAGCCTCTTCATCAAGATCAACAATAGCTTCTTTGATATCGACTGTTCTCAACATTTTAAGAACGGCTTCAGCACCCATACCTGCATCAAATTCATCACCGAACTCTTCTACAGCTTCAAGATAAGCTTCATCACTTAGCAGTTGGCCACGCTCAAGCGTCGTCATACCGGGCTCTACAACCACAAATGCTTCAAAGTACAATACACGTTCAATATCACGCAATGTCATATCCAGGAACAAACCAATACGCGAAGGTAGTGATTTTAGAAACCAAATATGCGCCACAGGACAAGCTAGATCAATATGACCCATACGGTCACGGCGCACTTTAGTATTGGTAACTTCAACACCACACTTTTCACAAACAACACCACGATGCTTTAAACGTTTGTACTTACCACACAGACACTCATAGTCTTTAACTGGGCCAAAAATTTTGGCGCAAAACAAACCATCACGCTCTGGCTTGAAGGTACGATAGTTAATCGTCTCTGGCTTTTTAACTTCACCATAAGACCACGAACGGATAACTTCAGGTGACGCTAAACCAATGCGAATCGCATCGAATTCTTCTGTATCTTTCTGCTGTTTGAAAATATTCAGCAGATCTCCCATGCCTTTATTCATCATAACATCAACTACCTATTTGTTGTCTTTTTCGAGTTCAATATGAAGACCCAGTGAGCGGATCTCTTTCATCAACACATTAAAGGACTCAGGCATACCTGCTTCCATGTGAAGGTTTCCATCAACTATATTTTTGTACATACGGTTACGACCTTGAACATCATCCGATTTAACCGTAAGCACTTCTTGAAGCGTATAAGCCGCACCATAAGCTTCCAGCGCCCAAACTTCCATCTCACCGAAGCGCTGACCACCAAACATGGCTTTACCACCCAGAGGCTGCTGAGTAACCAAACTGTATGGACCTGTAGAACGTGCATGCATTTTATCATCAACCAAGTGGTTCAACTTCAGCATATGCATATAACCTACAGTAATCTTTCTTTCGAAAGCTTTGCCTGTACGACCATCATACAATGTCGTTTGACCCGACTCGGGTAAATCAGCCAGCCTTAACATATTTTTAATTTCTGACTCAGCTGCCCCATCAAACACCTGTGTAGCCATCGGCACACCTTTGCTCAAGTTTGAGGCCATTTCTGTTACTTCTTCATCAGTCATTTCACTGATATCACCCTGCTCAGGATTTCCATCTGTTGAGTAGATTTCTGTCAAGAATTTTCGCACTTCCTCAACTTTAGCGTGCTCATCGATCATACGACCAATTTTCTCACCAAGACCTTTTGCAGCCCAGCCTAAATGCATTTCAAGAACTTGACCTACATTCATTCTAGAAGGCACACCTAACGGGTTCAAACATATATCTACTGGCACACCATTTTCATCATAAGGCATATCTTCGACAGGAACAATACGCGAAACAACACCTTTGTTTCCATGACGACCCGCCATTTTATCACCAGGTTGCATACGACGTCTAACGGCAACGTAAACCTTAACCACTTTTAAAACACCAGGAGCTAAATCATCACCTGCCGTAATTTTATCTTTTTGCTTTTGTAGTCTTTCTTCATAGAATTTCTTTTGATCCACCAAAGAAACAGCTAGCTTTTCAAGCTGTTTACTCACATCCTCATTCTTCATACGCAATGAGAACCAATCCTTTTTATCCAGGTCAGCTAAATAAGCTTTAGTAACTTTTCCACCCGCCTTAATTCCTGCAGGGCCACCATCAACCACCTTATTGATCACTAATGCTTCAACACGTGTGTATACATCATCTTCAAATACGTAAAGTTCATCACGTAAATCATTACGCACTTTTGATAAAGCACTCTCTTCTAAAGCAATGGCACGGGCATCTTTTTCAACACCATCGCGTGTAAACACACGAACATCGATAACTGTACCAAACATGCTTGATTTAACACGAGATGATGTATCTTTAACATCAGAAGCTTTCTCACCAAATATAGCACGGAGCAGTTTCTCCTCCGGCGTTAGCTGGGTTTCTCCTTTAGGTGTAACTTTACCCACTAAAATATCACCCGGCTTAACTTCTGCGCCTACATGAACTATTCCAGACTCATCTAATTTAGATAAAAGATGTTCGCTTACATTTGGAATATCTGCTGTTATTTCTTCTGCGCCAAGCTTAGTATCACGGGCCAGACAAGAAATCTCCTCTATATGAACAGAAGTGAAACGATCTTCTTCAATAACTCGCTCCGATACCAGAATTGAATCCTCAAAGTTATAGCCATTCCATGGCATAAATGCAATTTTGATATTCTGGCCTAAAGCCAACTCACCTAGATCAGTAGAAGAACCATCAGCCAGCACATCACCACGAGCAACCACGTCACCTATTTTTACAATCGGCTTTTGATTCACACAGGTGTTTTGGTTAGAGCGTGTATATTTAATAAGGTTATAAATATCCACACCACCCTCCTGAGCCTCATCATCATTCACTCTTATAACGATACGAGAAGCATGTACAGCAGAAATAATACCACCACGTGTTGCAACAACAGTAGATCCAGAGTCAACAGCAACTACTCGCTCCATCCCAGTCCCACATACTGGCGTCTGTGCTTTCAAGCATGGCACAGCCTGACGTTGCATGTTTGAACCCATCAAAGCTCTGTTTGCATCATCATGTTCAAGAAAAGGAATTAGTGATGCAGCCACGGATACAATCTGCTTTGGTGATACATCCATATACTGAATTTCATCAGGCACAGATAGCATAAATTCATTTTGGAAACGACATGAAATCATATCATTAGTAAATTTTCCTTTTTTATCTAATACAGCATTTGCTTGAGCAATAACAAAACGCGACTCTTCTATAGCAGAAAGGTAATCTATATCATTACTTACTTTGCCATCTTTTACTTTTCGATAAGGTGTTTCAAGAAAGCCATAATCATTTGTTTTTGCAAAAACAGCCAGAGAGTTGATTAAACCGATATTTGGCCCCTCTGGTGTTTCTATGGGACATACACGACCATAGTGAGTAGGATGCACATCTCGAACTTCAAAACCTGCTCGCTCACGCGTCAACCCTCCCGGGCCCAATGCAGAAATACGTCGCTTATGTGTAATCTCTGAAAGGGGATTATTTTGATCCATAAACTGAGATAATTGACTTGAACCAAAGAACTCTTTAACCGCTGCAGATACAGGCTTAGCATTAACCATATCTTGAGGCATTAAACCTTCACTCTCAGCAACGGTCAAACGCTCTTTTACGGCACGCTCAACGCGGACAAGACCTATACGGAAGGCATTTTCAGCCATCTCGCCAACACTTCGTATACGGCGATTCCCCAAGTGATCAATATCATCGATTACACCATGACCATTACGTATATCTATCAATGTTTTTAAAACATTAACAATATCAGAATCTGTTTTTCCTGAAGCTTTAATAGCTTCATATTGAGAGCCATAAGTCTCAACCAATAATTTAGAAGCTGCGTCAGTACGACCTGAAAGGTAACCAAGGTCAAAAAGTATAGAAGGACCAGTTTCAAGATCATATTCAAGACGTCGATTAAACTTCATACGCCCTACTCCCGACAAATCATATCGTTCTTCAGAAAAGAATAAATTATGAAATAAATTTTCTGCTGCTTCCTTTGTAGGTGGCTCACCAGGACGCATCATACGATATATCTCTATCATCGCTTCCAGTGGAGTTTGCGCAGCATCCACCTTCAAAGTATTTGATATAAACGGACCACAATCCAACTCATTGGTATAAATAACATCAAACTTCTTGATATCATTTTCACGCAGTAACTCAATTAACTCTTCTGTTAATTCTGCATTAGCTTCAGCTATAAACTCACCTGTCGATATATCAACAATATTATGAGCAAGCATTTTACCGTGCACATATTCTTCAGGAACTTCCAACTTTTTAACTTTAGCTTTTTCGAGCTTACGGACATGCTTAGCAGTAATTCGACGACCAGATTCAACAATCTTTTCATCATTCACCATGATATCAAAAGAAGCCAATTCACCTCTTAAGCGGTCAGGATCAAGCTCCATGAGTATTTTAGTTTTCTGCAGAGTTACCGTTAATTTATCGAAGAAACAATCCAAAATCTCTTCTGTCTCCATACCCAAAGCACGAAGAAGAATAGTTGCTGGCAGTTTTCTACGGCGATCTATACGTACAAATACTGCATCTTTAGGATCAAACTCAAAATCCAACCAAGAGCCACGGTAAGGAATTACTCTCGCATTATGAAGAAGCTTACGAGCTGTATTTGTCTTACCCTTATCATGATCGAAGAACACACCAGGTGAACGGTGCAATTGAGAAACAATAACACGTTCAGTACCATTTATTACAAACGTACCCTTTTCTGTCATCAAAGGCATTTCACCCAAGTAGACATCTTGCTCTTTTATATCTTTAACAACTTTTGTCTTTTTAGGAGCATCTTTATCATAGATAACTAAGCGTAACGTAGCTCGCAAAGAAGTTGCATATGTAAGACCACGCTGCTGGCATTCACGCACATCAAAAACAGGCTCAGCCAAGTTATAATCAACATACTCCAGCATTACAAAACCGGAATAACTAACTATAGGGAATACAGAGTTGAACGCACCATGCAAACCGGCATCTCTACGCTCTTCAACAGGAATCTCTGTTTGCAAATACTGGCGATAAGACTCCAGTTGAATTGCTAAAAGATACGGTATATCCAATACCTGGGGGCGTTTACCAAAATCCTTACGGATACGTTTTTTCTCAGTAAAAGACAGAGCCATCTTATTTCCTCTTACGAAATCTATTCAGCACTTAAAATACAGGAGCAAGGGTTACAACCTGTAAACACTCTCTAGTGACCAGCACTAAAGAATTAAAATTCTTAACACTTAAATGAACAAAATCCATTTAAGCGACAAAAGGCCGACAATGAAACTACACTGTCAGCCTATTGATTCATGAAAAAAGAAGTTCTTTTTTCACAGTTGAAGCAATTACTTCAATTCTACTGTAGCACCAGCTTCTTCAAGCTGCTTTTTTGTCTCTTCAGCATCATCTTTAGAAACGCCTTCTTTAACAGTAGCTGGAGCACTCTCTACCATTTCTTTAGCTTCTTTCAGACCAAGACCAGTGATAGCACGAACTGCTTTGATTGCAGAAATCTTGTTATCGCCAAAGCTAGTCATTACCACGTCAAATTCAGACTGCTCTTCAGCTGCAGCAGCTTCACCACCAGCAGCAGGAGCCGCAGCAACAGCTGCAGCAGCAGAAACGCCAAATTTTTCTTCCATATCAGAAATCAGTTCAACGATTTCCATTACACTCATGTTTGATATTGCTTCTAGAATATCATCTTTAGAAACAGCCATTGTATTTCTCCTAAACCTAAATCAGTAAGTCACAAAAGTGACCATAAATTAATATTAATAAATAAAATTATCTAAACCAAAAACCAGACCCAATAAACTAGGCGGCTTTTGAGTCACGAACAGCAGCAACAGTACGAACAAGTTTTCCTGGAACCTCATTAAGCGTACGAGCAAGTTTTTCAACAGGCGCTCTAAACGTAGCAGCCAAAATAGCCAACGCTTGATCACGTGTAGGCAACTTAGCCAGACGATCAATTTCGGAAGCAGCAAGCAACTCCCCACCAACGGAAAGCATTTTCACTTCCAACTTGTCATGCTCTTTAGCAAAATCTTTTAAAACTCTAGCCGCAGCACCAGGATCTTCTTGCGAAAACGCTAATACTAACGGACCAACAAAGCCATCACTCATACATGCAAAATCTGTATCAGCAAGGGCAAGTTTTGCCAGATTATTCTTCACTACACGCAGATAAACACCACCTTCACGCGCTTTAACACGCAATTCAGTCATCTCTACTACGCTTAACCCGTGGTACTCTGCAGCAACCGCGGAATGAGCATCTGAAGCAACTGCAGCAACCTCAGAGACAATCTTCTTCTTGTCTTCAAAAGTTAATGCCACAACATTTACCTCTTTTAATTCGGCAGAACAAACCACCGTTAATCAAACACTTAGCCAAAAAATAAGCTAAACATCGTACAACGACGTGCCCCAAATCAACTGATCTAGGTTACGCCATCTACGCAGGAATATTAAGTTTTTATCACAACTAATCTAAACCAATCACAATAAAAACACCTACGGTCTTTGATGACATACAACCAAGTATATCCATCATCAACTCCCTGCAAGCAGAAAGTCTAAACCCACAAACAACATGAGTAAATTCCACAACTCGAAAATTCGAGTCACTCTATTCTTTAGCTTCTTATCTTACGACTCTACAGTTGCTGTATCTACCGCCAGACCAGCACCCATCGTACTAGAAACTGAAATTTTCTTAAGAAAAACACCTTTTGCAGAAGTTGGCTTACCCTTTACAAGAGCAGCAACTAAAGCATTTAGATTCTCTTCAAGTGCTTTTGCTTCAAAAGCCATACTACCAATACCACAATGAATAATTCCGGCTTTATCAGTACGAAAACGTACCTGACCACCTTTGGCATTCTTAACTGCGGTCGCAACATCTGCCGACACTGTCCCAACCTTAGGATTAGGCATAAGACCGCGAGGACCAAGAACTTGACCTAGCTGACCAACAACACGCATAGCATCTGGACTTGCAATAACAACATCAAAATCCATGTTGCCTTTCTTAACTTCCGCAGCAAGATCCTCCATTCCAACAATATCTGCGCCAGCTGCTTTTGCAGCTTCAACATTATCACCTTGAGTGAATACTGCTACACGAACTGTTTTACCCGTGCCGTTTGGCAGTACAACCGAACCACGAACAACCTGATCTGATTTACGAGGATCAACACCAAGATTCACACTTACATCAACACTCTCAACAAAACCTGCTGCAGGCAAATCTTTCAAAAGCTCAAATGCTTCTAACGAAGAATACAGGTGATCAACTTTAATTTTTTCTTGAACTAGTTTTTGACGCTTAGTTAACTTAGCCATTACTTAACACCCTCAACTTCTAGACCCATACTACGAGCACTACCCGCAATCGTACGTACAGCGGCATCCATGTCTGCCGCTGTTAAATCAGGCTCTTTCGCAGTAGCAATCTCTTCCAACTGCGCACGTGTAACCGTCCCAACTTTTTGAGTATTTGGAACACCACTACCCTTTTGAACACCCGCTGCCTTTTTCAACAAGACAGATGCAGGTGGTGTTTTTGTAACGTAAGTAAAACTACGATCATTGTAAACAGTGATAACAACTGGAATTGGCATTCCCTGCTCAATACTTTGAGTTTCCGCATTAAATGCCTTACAAAACTCCATAATATTAATACCTGCCTGCCCCAAC
Organism: Thiotrichaceae bacterium; assembly: GCA_026988095.1. GTDB lineage: Bacteria > Pseudomonadota > Gammaproteobacteria > Thiotrichales > Thiotrichaceae > Cocleimonas. Next base: position 1,711 of record JALSLX010000142.1, on the reverse strand, counting down.
GCAGGACCAACAGGCGGACTTGGATTTGCCTGACCCGCAGGAACCTGCAACTTCAGGTATGCATCTACTTTCTTAGCCATTTCTCATACTCCTGAGTTCAAACGTTTTCTGCAAGCCAGCACATCAAAAGATACACAAAACTCCATCAAACTCCTCATCATAAATTTCAATAAATCAGGTCTTCTCAACTTGAAAAAACTCTAGTTCAACCGGAGTTGAACGTCCAAAAATTTGTACTGCAACACGCATTGTGCTTTTCTCGTAGTTAACATCTTCAACCACACCACTAAAGTCATTGAACGGACCGTCATTAACGCGAACCACTTCACCAACCTCAAACAACACTCGAGGACGAGGAGCAGTAACACCCTCTTCCATACGATTCATTATTGCCGCCACTTCTTTCTCAGTAATTGGTGCTGGCTTATCACTTGTACCACCAATAAAACCCAGAACACGAGGTGTGTTTTTCACCAAATGCCAGCTTTCATCATTAAGCTCCAGTTCAACCAAAACATAACCCGGGAAAAACTTACGTGTACTCTTGCGCTTTTGACCCTCACGCATTTCCACCACTTCTTCCGTTGGAATTAAGATTTCACCGAAAAACTCCTGCAAACCAAGACGCTCTATTCTTTCTCGAAGCGCCTCCCTTACCTTCATCTCATAGTTAGAATAAGCATGAACAACAAACCACTGCATTGCCATATCAACCACCCACCGATAACAACGCTTTAACACCTGCGCCTAGCAACATATCAACAAACCATAAAAATATTGCCAATATCACAACCAAAATAAACACAATCAAAGTCGTCTGTATTGTTTCAGCACGTGTAGGCCAAACCATTTTACGAACCTCTGTCCGCGACAAACCTAAAAAACCAACCAAGCCCTTACCTTTAGCAGTTGTCAGTGTTACACCAATAGCAACACCCACCATAGCCAACAGACCCAAAACACGATACAAAAGAGACTGCTCTTCGAAATAATAGAAACCAACAATACCCGCTACCAACACCACCAAAGCAGTCAATAGCTTAATGGTATCGAAAAATGAACCTTGCGCTTCTGTCTTTGTTGCCATATTTTGGTAATTTCGGCTTATTTTCAGCCTATCCCTATCTACAAATAACTGTTTAATACTTCAAGTATCACTAATTTCAGAATGGCAGGCCAGGAGGGACTCGAACCCCCAACAATCGGTTTTGGAAACCGGTGCTCTACCAATTGGAGCTACTGGCCTAGTATATTCAAACTAGCTTTTCTGAAACAACAAAAGAACGAAGAGCAATCACCTCAACAAAAGTCGTGCGATTACGCTTCGCTCTTTAAAAGGACGCGGATTATAGCAGAAAGATTCAATTACTCAATACTATTTCCACAGCCATTATTCTATTCAATTATTATTAACTAACAACCTTAGCGACAACACCCGCGCCAACTGTACGACCACCTTCACGGATAGCAAAACGCAAACCATCTTCCATCGCAATAGGGTTAATTAGTGTTACAACCATCTTTACATTATCGCCTGGCATTACCATTTCTGTCCCTTCTGGTAATTCACAAGCACCGGTAATATCTGTAGTTCTGAAGTAGAACTGCGGACGATAACCGTTAAAGAATGGCGTATGACGACCACCCTCATCTTTTGATAGTACATATACTTCTGCTTCAAAAACAGTATGAGGTGTAATTGAACCTGGCT
>JALSLX010000141.1 GCA_026988095.1 Thiotrichaceae bacterium | reverse complement strand
ACATAAGAAGAAAAAAATATGTATTTTTCAGTATTAAATTAATACTAAGCTAATGATTACATAATGGGATAAACAGCTCAAGAAAGCATGGCTACCACCCGTCGAATGGTAGTTTTCATAGTGAGTTTTTTACCATGTAAATATAGGGGTAGGGTTCATTGGTTTTATTTAGAAGCTTTTAATCTATCGTGACATCATACTTAATCGTTGCAGTTTGCCCTGCTGCAAGATTGCCAGTTACACTAATTGTCGTACCTACTATTTCCCCAGCATCATCGCCCGTAGCATCCGTCAAAGCAGCGGCATCTAGTGTAATGGTATTGGGTATGTACGTTGTACCAATAGGTATATCATCTGTGAATGTTACAGAATTTGCAGTAGCAGAAGCTGCGGGATCATTACTTACAATGATGGTGTAGCGAACCGTGGCTCCTGGTATTGCTTTTGGATTGGCTGTTCCATTAACTGGGTCAGAAATCAATGAACGCACTTTTTGAATAGATAACATTGGCCCCGTTTGAAGTGTTACCTTTGATGCGTCAGTATCAACACCATTTAGAGGGTATTCGTTAACCAAACAAGCTGCGCCAGTACCACTAGCTTCATGTCTGATTTGTAGCTGAACATAATCACACCCGCTTGTAATGTATTGCTTTGAGCCGCTGTAAGCCCTCCAAAGCTGAAAGGCTGTATGATTGCTCCTGCTGCAGTTACATTAATAGTTTGAGTTTGACTGCTAATGATCGTAAAAACACCTGAAATGTTGTATCTAATTGTTGCTGTGATTACTTTTGATCCTCGGCATGTTGCTAATCCATTATAGAATTGTAAAACAATAGGAATAGACCCTTGAGCCAGAGATAAGGTAGAAGCAAGAACAGGGGTTAAAGTAAAATTGAAGGTCGTGCCGGGGGTGACACCAGGGATATAATAAGCGTTGGTAGCACGAGTGGTCGTTAAATGTAAATTAGGCGGGTTATACGGAATAAAGCGTACGTAAAGGGGGTAATCTGTTGAAAAGGCAGATTGAAAGGTCAGCAGTAAAAAAGCACCAGTAAGCCATAATCGTCGCATACAGTAATCCAAATTATCTATGTAACTCTGAGGGTATCATATTATGGTATTTTTTAGAAAAAATCATATCTGCCAATCGATTGGCTTTTTATTAGATCGCTCTAAAAATGCGTTTGCCCTAGAAAATGGCTTGCTCCCAAAAAATCCACGATAAGCAGACAGCGGTGAAGGATGTACGCCCTTAATAATATGATGTTTTGAAGCATCAATATGCACCCCTTTTTTCTGCGCGTAAGCTCCCCAGAGTATAAATACAATATTCTCTTTTTGACTATTGATAGCCTGAATAACAGCATCGGTAAATGTTTCCCAGCCTTTGCCTTGGTGTGAATTGGCATTGCCTTCTTCAACCGTTAACACCGCATTGAGCAATAAGACACCTTGATCAGCCCAGCTTTGCAGATAGGCAGTGTGGCTATTATCAATGCCTAAATCATCCATCAATTCTTTATTAATATTGAGTAGTGACTTTGGTAATGGCTTAACCTCAGGCATGGCAGAAAAGCACAAACCATGTGCATGACCTTTTGTGGGATAAGGGTCTTGCCCGATGATAACCACTTTTACATCATCAAAGGGCGTGCTGTTGAGCGCGTTAAACCATAGAGTTGATTCTGGTAGGATGTTTTTGTTGGTTAATTTTTCTTTGGATAAAAACAGCATGAGCTTTTGCATATAAGGCTTTTCAAATTCATTACCAACTTGTTTGAGCCAATTTGCATCCAGTTTAATATGATTTTTCATGGGCTTACTCAGGTTCTTCTAACAGTGCATTTTTTATATACTGCCAACTGATTGTATCAGGCATTACCATTTCGAAATGTCCAATATGAGGGATTACCTCAAAATGGACTTTATCGTGCTGTTTAGCATGAGCGATATAAGGTTTAAGATATTCGACAGGAACAATAGGGTCACGCACACCGACTAAATGATATTGCGGAATATTGAACGGCAATAAAAAATGTGGTGATGATTGTCTGTATAATTCCGGTATTTTATTTGGCAGTCCGCCGACTAATTCCTCACAAGCGCCACGGCAGATGTTTTGTTGCACACCTTCAACAAGATCAGGGATTCCCGCCAGAGAAATTACGCGACGGAATTTTAACGGCTGTTTGCTGAAAAGTTTACTGCGCAGAGGCAAGTGATGGCGACCTGCTAACCAGAGGGCTAAATGTCCACCTGCAGAATGCCCCATTGCTGTAATATTTGAGAGATCAAGCGAGTATTTATCTGCAATAGTGACGAGATGATCTGCGCCTCTAGCAATATCTTCAAAACTGGCAGGCCAGCCACCACCGTTACCCAAGCGGCGAAACTCTAAGTTCCAAACAGCGAAACCTAATTCAGTTAATGATTTGCTGAGTTGCCCTAGTTGTGTGAGCCCAAATTGAGCGCGCCAGCACCCGCCATGAATAAGTATGACAATGGGGTGTAAGTTATTCTTTTTAGGAAGGTAAAGATCAGCAAACTGTTCAGGATGATTACCATAAGCTACCCGATGCGAGCTTTTTACAGGAGCAAGCTTGTTATAGTCTTCAATAGTCTTTAATTTGTAGTCCATATTGTATGTAGAGTCTGTCATATTCTAATGAAAATAAGGCACAATATGCTCCCGATTATATAAAGCATAAACACAAATCATCGAGCCGAGCGAGATCATGTTGGAGCACCGCGACGACAACCCGATAGGGTGCATAAAATGCATAAAAACAGGGGGGTCTTAAAAATATGCCTACATTGATGAATTTAATGCTTATTTCTTATGTGTAATAATAGGTCAACCACGTCGCCAAAAAAACGGCGACATAATCAAGTTATCCATTTCAAAAAAGCAAAATGGTAAGCTTGCTAAATAATCGCCAAATTACCCTTCTGTTCCAACCAAGCCTTTCTATCAGGCGCACGTTTCTTCGCTAATAACAAGTCCATCACCGCTCTGGTTTCTTCTGGCTCATCCATCGTGAGTTGCACTAAGCGACGCGTGTCAGGGTCCATACTGGTTTCACGTAGTTGCAGTGGGTTCATCTCACCCAAGCCCTTGAATCGTGTTACGGAATTTTTTCCTTTGAGCTTTTCAGCTTCTATACGCGCAAGAATCGCATCGCGTTCTACTTCATCCAACGCGTATTCCACTTTTTTACCAATGTCGATTCGATACAGTGGTGGCATGGCGATGTAGATATGCCCCGCTTTAACTAGTGTAGGGAAGTGTTGCACAAACAGCGCACAGATGAGCGTGGCGATGTGTGCACCATCTGAGTCCGCATCGGCAAGTATGCAGATTTTGCCGTAGCGTAATTCATCGAGGTTTTCTGAGGCTGGCTCAACACCAATGGCAACAGAAATATCATGGATTTCATTGGAGGCTAATACCTGATTGGAATCAACTTCCCACGTATTTAGAATTTTACCACGTAGCGGCATGATGGCTTGAAACTCACGACTACGCGCTTGTTTGGCGGAGCCTCCCGCTGAGTCACCCTCTACCAAAAATATTTCAGTTTGGTTTAAATCTTGTGAGCTACAGTCGGCTAATTTACCCGGTAGCGCAGGGCCTGTAGCAATCTTTTTGCGCACTACTTTTTTACTGGCTTTGGCGCGTTTTTGTGCATTGTTGATCACGTGTTCTGCAATTAAATCACCCACATTAGGGTTTTGATTTAAGAACAAGCTAAACGCATCTTTAACCACGCCAGCCACAAAACCCGCCGCACTGCGAGATGATAGACGCTCTTTTGTTTGACCAGAAAATTGAGGGTCAAGCATTTTAAATGACAAGATAAAACATAGCTTGTCCCAAATATCGTCAGGCGCGAGTTTAAGCCCGCGTGGCAGTAAATTACGAAACTCTGAAAAATCACGCAAGGCTTCTGTTAAGCCTGTGCGCAAACCGTTGGTGTGTGTGCCACCTTGTGAGGTGGGTATCAAGTTGACATAACTTTCTTGGACTAATTCGCCACCTTCTGGCAACCAACAAAGCGCCCAATCAACCGCTTCGCCTTTTGCTGTGAACTCGCCTAAAAAGGGTTCACTGGGTAAGTTTTCAAAGCCTTCAATCGCATCCACTAAATAATCGCGGATACCATCTTCGTAATACCATTCTTCGGTTTCGTTCTTTGCTTCTTCGGTGAAGGTAATGTGTAAACCCGGGCAGAGTACTGCTTTAGCGCGCAAATTATGTTTGAGGCGTTTAACCGAGAATTTAACGGTGTCGAAGTATTGTCCGTTTGGCCAAAAGTGTAGCGATGTTCCGGTGTTCTTTTTGCCAACCGTGTTGATGATTTCTAGCTCACTTTGTTTGTGGCCATTTTCAAACACCATTTCGTATTCTTTGCCATCACGCTTGATGCGTACTTCTAAAATAAGCGACAGCGCATTCACTACCGAGATTCCTACACCATGTAAACCGCCCGAAAACTCATAGCTATCATCCGAGAATTTACCCCCTGCGTGAAGCGTGCTTAAAATAACTTCAACACCTGATACGCCTTGCTCGGGATGGATGTCTACCGGCATTCCACGACCGTTATCGGTGACGGATAATGACCCATCGGCGTGTAAAATGACTTGGATTTTATCAGCATGCCCAGCCAGTGCCTCATCGACACTGTTATCAATCACCTCTTGCGCGAGATGATTGGGGCGGGTTGTTTCGGTATACATTCCAGGACGTTTTCGTACAGGATCAAGACCGCTTAAAACTTTTATGGATTCGGCGTTGTATTCTTTGCTCATGATTAATTACCCCTGCAAGCCCTTGCAAAATTAAGCAGAATATAGAAGTACTAAATTACCATATCAGGGCTTAAACAGGTGAGAAATTATACCGTTGAAGCTCAATAAAAATACAAAAGTGGCAAAAACAGGGGGGGTGTGCTAATTAATAAGCAACTATAAAGGAAATTTTCACGTAATGAGTAGATGGATAGAACCTATCAGCCTAAAAGGTGAATATGCGACGTTAGAACCGTTATTAATAGAACATATTGATGATCTAGGCGAAGCATCAAAAGACGGTGAGTTATGGAAGCTATGGTATACAGGTGTACCATCGCCAGAAACTGCCGAAGCTTATGTGAAAGGTGCGCTGGATATGTTCGAGAAACACACAGCGATGCCCTTTGTTATTCGTGAAAATAAAGGTGGTAAAATTATTGGCAGTACGAGATTTTGTAATATTGACGAGCAAAACCATCGTGTTGAAATTGGTTATACATGGTACGCTCAAAGCCACCAACGAAGCCCAATAAATACCGAATGTAAATTAATGTTACTGACTCATGCTTTTGAACAATTAGAGGCAATCGCGGTCGAATTCCGTACCCATTGGCATAATCAAGCATCACGTAGAGCGATTGAGCGCTTAGGTGCAAAGCAAGATGGCGTGTTGAGGAATCATCAAAAAATGGTAGATGGAAGCTATCGCGATACGGTGGTATTTTCGATCATCAATCATGAATGGTCATCGGTTAAAAATGGACTTGAATTTAAATCACAGGAAAAATGATAATAATGAGAAAACTTAAAATGATAAAAAACATAAGCAGTGTATTAATGCTGTTAGCGTTAACCATATCACCAGTAATGGCAGATTCCACATCAACATCAGACATGAGCGCAACAAAGCCAAACCTGGAGCGTGAAAAACGTATGGCGGTTGAGGTTGAAGATGCCGTGCTAGATGGTGACGTGCTCTTTTTAAAAGATGAAGGCTCTAAAGATGGGCACGAATTTATGGCGATTGACCAAGAGCCAGAAGATGAAACCAAAGGAGCAGTGATCATTTTACACGGACGCGGTTTTCACCCAAATTGGGAAGATGCAATTTACCCGTTACGCACACAACTCCCCGCAAAAGGCTGGCGCACGCTTTCTCTGCAAATGCCCGTACTGGAGAAAACAGCAAAATATTACGATTATGTCCCACTGTTTTCTCAAGCAGGTTCACGTATCGAAGCAGGTATCAAATACCTAAAAGAACAGGGTATTGATAATATTGTATTGTTTGCTCACAGCTGTGGCGCGCACATGGCAATGGAGTGGGTCAGGCAGAAAGGTGATTCACAAATAAGTGCTTATATCGGTGCAGGCATGGGCGCGACGGATTATAAACAGAAAATGGCGAAACCTTTTCCGCTAGAGTCTATGAAAGTCCCTGTATTGGATATTTATGGCGATAAAGAATTTCCAGCCGTTATTCGTATGGCATCAAAACGATTAGAAGGAATCACAAAAGCAGGTAATAAGAAATCAAAGCAAGTCATCGTGCCAGGTGCGAATCATTACTTTACGGATAAAGGCGATGAATTGGTTGCGCCAATTGCTAAGTGGCTAGACACTTTATAGTAATCGTTTCGAAAAAATTACATGCTCCCACACCCTTCAACTCCGCTCAGGGAGCTACTTCTGAGTAGTTCCCTGAGCGGAGTTGAAGTGTACGGAGATGCGACATTACTATGCCAATACTTTTTGAACAGTTAATAGCTTCATTATATGAAAGAAAGTGATTACAAAGCATTTTATGATTTAGTCGTGCCGCGTTTATTCGAGGTTTCTGAATATCAAAAGTTAATGTGCGGAAAAATCGAAAATCTAGGCAAAGCCGCGCAAAGCGATGTTACCCAAAATGACATCCATGGCTCATTAACGTATTTAGATCAATTTACGCAAGATTATCTTCTAATTCCTATTTATCAACGCTGGCCTGATTTAGTTCCATTGGTAGAAGAAGACACAGGCTTAAAGCGAGCCAATATCAATAATATCAGTGAGTATTCCCTGATTATGGACCCGATTGATGGCACGGCTTTTTATATTAGGGGAGATAGTGATTACAGTATTTTGCTAGGTCTCATGCATAAGGGCGAAATGGTGATAGCGCTAATCTGTTATCCAGAAGATGATTTGATCATTGCATCCATCAAAGACCAAGGGGCTTGGATCGAAAAGAAAGACGGCTCAATAGAACAGCTAGCCAAAATTAATTTGGTAAAAATGGATGACAAACGTATAGCTTGTCACTATCGATTTGTAAAAGAGCCCTATGCTACGCTTGCTTCTAAGCTTAAAAAAGTAGGCTGTCAACTGACCAGTAACGACAATGGTTTCGGCACGAATGCCACAGGTATTCTGCGCATAGCCAGAGGCGAAAACTGCGCTTTTATCGCGCCACACATCAGCCTTCATGATTTTGCAGTGCCCGCATTGGTAATACAAGAATTAGGCGGTGTGTTTAGGCTATTTGAATATGATGGTTTGAATGATTTAACAAGCTGGTCAAAACCTTTGAAAGATTATGGTAGCCCCAGCCCAAAAGGGGCGAATCCAAGATACCGAGTCATCATTGCTGACTCTGAAAAAACGATAGACACTATTGTTACAAGCCTCACAACGTAGTTGGTATACCGCCAGTATTAAGGAAAGACTGATCAAGTCAAATTATATTAAAAATAATAACCACGTCCTGAGGGCGTGGGTAGATCGGTAGGCTCTAGCCTCTAGCCTGAC
>JALSLX010000140.1 GCA_026988095.1 Thiotrichaceae bacterium | reverse complement strand
CCTGGAACGCATTCTTATGCAATGACGGGTATTACTGATACAGGCGTAACGGCAATTATGAGTTCTACGACACCTGCCTCACCTAAAAATATGATTCAGTTATATTCGTATCCATTTTTTGTTCCACATGATCCTGTAGGTATGACGGATGGTTATCGTCGTTTTAAGTGGCCCCGTAATATTGATAAGCCAATGCAGCAACAACCTGGGTTTAGTAATGAGCAATATCAAATCGCTCAAAAAGTAGGGCTGAACTATATTCCGTTTACGGAAGAAATTGGCAAACGTTTACGCCGAAGAGAAGAGCCATTAGAAGAAAAAACAATGCGTTTAATGCACAGTTTATGTTCATTTGCTAAAGAGCGTGTGAATTATGTCAATGATGGGATTAATAAGCTTAACACCATTAAAGCCAGTGGTCGTAGTTGCATGAATGCGAAGGAATATGATTACTTCTCAACCCCTTCACGTGATAAACGCTTGCATCGTTTCTTTGTTGAAGTTAGTAAGATTGCCTATTCAGGTGGGCAACTAACAGAAGATGAAGTTAACGCGCAGGTATTAGCGCGCAGTATCTTTCATCCTGATCTGCCATCAGAGCTGCTAAAAGAGTTAGATACATTTTGTGGTTTGGCGATATACCCAAATGATAATACTAGGCATATTAATCTTAGGCAGTTATGGGAAACTCTAAATGCAGGAAAAGTATCATCAGATCCACACGCACCGTTTGAGAATCGCTGGGGTTTAACTGAGCAAAAATTTGCAGGATCATGCAAGACCTATTAATATCGCCATCCTTCTCAATTAACCACTGTCCCCTATGAGTGTTTGTTGAGTTTTTTAGATGAATATAAAGAGAACTCCATGGCACGTAGACGCACAAGAAAACAAAAACTCCCGCAAGAACCAGTAGAAGTGATGATCGAATCACTTAGCCCAGAAGGGCGCGGTGTAGCACACATTGATGATAAAGCTATTTTTATTAGTGGGGCGTTACCGGGTGAAAAAGTTACTTTCATTTATACTTCATCACGTAAAAGTCACGCTGAAGGTAAGATAGAAGAAGTGCTTGAAGCATCACCAGACCGAGTCGAGCCAAAATGTGAGCACTATGCAATTTGTGGTGGTTGCTCTTTACAGCATTTAAGTTCCGATGCGCAGATTAAATACAAACAGCAATCTATGCTGGATTCACTCAAGCATATTGGTAATGTAGAGCCACAAGAAGTGTTTGATGCGATGACGGGCGATATGTGGGGCTATCGCCGTAAAGCACGACTAGGTGTGAAATATGTGTTTAAAAAGGGAAAAGTGCTGGTTGGTTTTCGTGAGCGTCATGGTGGTTTCTTAGCAGAAATGGATAGCTGCGAAGTGTTACATGAGGCGGTTGGTAAAAAACTTCATCTATTTCAAGAAATGATTTATGAAATGGACTCACGTGACAGCACGCCACAAATTGAAGTTGCAGTGGGTGATGAGCTAAAAGAAGGGGAGCATGGTTCAAATATCGCACTAATTGTTCGCCACTTAAAAGACTTGTCTGCCAAAGATGCAGAAATGTGGATTAACTTTGGTAAAGAGCATAACTTTCAAGTTTATCTTCAGCCTAAAGGCCCAACCACCGTTCACCGTATTTACCCTGAATCAACAGAAACACAGGGCGCTGATTTGTTTTATGAACACCCTGAGTTTGATACCAAAGTACATTTTGGCCCACAAGATTTCTTTCAAGTAAATACCAGTATCAACCGTCAAATGGTGCCTCGTGCCGTTGAGTTATTGCAACTCACGGGCAAAGAACGTGTTTTAGACTTATTTTGTGGCCTAGGTAATTTTACTCTGCCGATTGCACGAAATGCCGAGCACGTAACGGGTGTTGAGGGTGATTTAGTGATGGTTAACCGTGCTAAACAAACAGCTAAAGCGAATGGTGTTGAAAATACTGATTATTTTGCCTGTAACCTAATGGACACAGAAGCAGCTTTACGTGTTCAGCCATGGCTTAAAAAAGAATATGATTGTATTTTGCTAGACCCGCCACGCTCTGGTGCAAAAGAGATTATCGAATTGTTTAAAAAGCTTAAAGCGAAGAGAATAGTCTATGTTTCATGCCATCCTGCCACTTTAGCGCGTGATGCAGGAGAGCTGGTGAATACACATGGTTATAAACTAGTAGGAGCGGGGGTGATGGATATGTTCCCGCAGACTGCTCATGTTGAGTCGATAGCCGTTTTTGAAAAATAACCATCTATCCAATATAACTATTCCCCGAAAAATCAAAGTGGTAGTCTTATAGTAATATTCACAAAATAAGAACAATAAAATGTTTGTAACTTACACCGTTAAAAACTATCAATTTAAAGAAACTTCGGCAGGTCGTGGCATTGTTAGTTACTTGATTGTCGATAAGCACAGCAATAAGCGAAAAATTTCTGCGCTGGCTCGCGTAAATAAACGAGGTAAAATCCAGTCTGTACGCCCAATCAATAAACGTGAGTTGCCACTTCTACAAGTATTGGTTAAATCATCTATTAATGAAAAAATTGAAGTCGATTTTTCGGAATACAATAATGCAAATCCTCGTGATGAGGATACTCAGCACGAATATACTGATAACTCAAAAGCAATTCCGGTGCGTGAAGTAAGAAATGAATTTGAGACAAAAGATCATACGATTTACAGCATTGATGATATTGCCGAAAATAAATTTAGATTGCTTCAGATGGTAGCGCTAGGCGTGTTGATTTTAGTGGCTATTTTGTTTGTTCAAGATGGTTTCTTTGGTGAATAATCTGTAAGTTCTTAATTTGTAATACAAATCATCGAAAAAGAGGGGGGGTGGCTAGTTTTAAACTCTTATAAAATCATCCAAATTAGCTTCATTTAGCTCTAATTTATCAATCTTAATATATGCCACGCCTTCATCGAGTGAAATAGCGGCTTGTTTAACTCCTTTAACGGCTAATAATTGCTGGGTTGTCTTATTAATATCCCCTAGTAATTCTTTTTTAAGCTTCAGGACTTGGGATTTATAGAAATCAGGTTTCGGCAGGCTGAGTGCAACCAGTAATAGCAGTGCTGCTACGCCTGCGCCAAAAATGAATATACCTGAAATCCCCCATTGTTGAAGTACCAAGCCTCCTACGGCACCGCCAACAAAAATACCAAAAAATTGTGAAGTGGAATAAACCCCCATCGCAGTGCCTTTATTATTCACATCAGAATATTTAGCCACTAATGAGGGTTGTACGGCTTCTAAAAAGTTAAAGCCTATAAAGAAAATAAGGAAGGAAATCATCAAAGGGTAAAAGCTGAATTGGTTTATGCCGAGTAATCCTTGGGATAATAGAAGCAAGACAACAGCTATCACAAATACAGTTTTAATCTTACGGAATTTCTCGGCAATAATAATCATGGGTAATGAGAAGATGACTGATATGGCTAAAACAGGTAAATATATTTTCCAATGATCCGTGCTTGCAAGCTGTAATTGGTCTCTAAATATCAAAGGTAATACACTAAAGTTTGCTGTCATTAATAAATGTAATAAAAACACACTGGCATTCATTCTTAATAAAGTACCTTGTTTAAGAACAGGTTTGATGTAGGCGCTAATAATGCCTGCATCACGATGCATCTTGGTTTTTTTAGGAGTGGGTACTGTAAATGTAATCAGTAAAATGCCTATAACAGCCAGTAGGGCTGTTGTCCAAAAAACACCTGAAAGTCCTGACCATTGACTAATGAGAGGGCCAATAACCATGGCGACAGCAAAGGCAATGCCGATACTCATGCCAATAAACCCCATCACTTTGGCACGATGATCTTCTCGGCTTAAATCAGCCGCTAACGCCATAGTAGTAGCGGCGATGGCTCCACTGCCTTGAATGGCGCGACCGATAAGAATGATATAAATATCATCTGAAAGTGCAGCGATAACACTGCCTAATGCAAAGACTAATAATCCGCCGATAATAACGGGCTTGCGGCCAATCTTGTCAGAGAGCAATCCTAATGGAATTTGAAATACTGCTTGGGTTAAACCGTAAATCCCGATGGTCAAGCCAATTAGAAAAGGTGTTGCGTTATCTAGCTCTTTTGCAAATAACGGCAGAATTGGGAGAATCATGAATAGGCCGAGCATACGCACGGCGAATACTGCAGCTAATGAGGCGGCTGTTCGTTTTTCAAGTTTATTCATATTTTCAATAAAAATTGTTTCATCTCCCTCTCCATAGTGTGGGAGGGATTGATTAAATAAGTTGCCAATTTTGGATCAAGACGGCGATAATAGCAGATTACTCCTTTGCAATAATTGATTTCTGGCAACTTTGGTAACTATGTTGAGAACGACAAATGAATAAAATATCTCTACGTGGTGCGCGCACCCATAACCTTAAAAATATCGACTTGGATTTACCGCGTGACAAGCTCATTGTCATCACGGGTTTATCAGGTTCAGGTAAGTCATCACTCGCATTTGATACGATTTTTGCCGAAGGTCAACGCCGTTATGTTGAGTCACTTTCGGCTTATGCGCGCCAGTTTTTATCTGTGATGGAAAAGCCAGATTTAGATCATATTGAAGGTTTATCTCCTGCTATTTCAATTGAGCAAAAAACTACCTCGCATAATCCGCGTTCGACTGTCGGAACGATTACCGAAATTTACGATTATTTGCGTTTATTGTATGCGCGTGCAGGTGAGCCACGTTGCCCTGAGCATGGTACAGAGCTTAATGCACAAACGGTTAGCGAGATGGTTGATCAAATCATGGCGCTGCCACAAGACAGCAAATTAATGATGCTTGCGCCCGTGGTTCGTGACCGCAAGGGAGAGCATATTCAACTGTTTGAGGAGCTAAAAAGCCAAGGATTCTTGCGAGTACGAATCGATAAAGTTGTCTATGACTTAGACGATGTACCAAAGCTAGAACTACGCATTAAACACACCGTTGAAGTGGTGGTTGACCGCTTTAAAATCCGTCCAGATTTAGAACTTCGTTTGGCTGAATCTTTAGAAACTACCTTGCGTTTAGCCGATGGTTTAGCGGTGATTGCATGGATGGACGAGGATGATGCAAAAGCCAAGGAAGAAATATTATTTTCTGCCAACTATGCCTGTAATCTTTGCGGGTATTCACTGCAAGAGCTAGAGCCACGCCTGTTCTCATTTAACAGTCCGTCAGGCGCTTGCCCAACCTGTGATGGTTTGGGGGTTCAGCAGATTTTTGATGTTGATCAGGTGGTGACTAAACCTCAACTCAGTTTGGCAGATGGCGCGATAAGAAGCTGGGATAAGCGTAATTCTTATTATTTTCACATGATTATGTCGCTGGCAATGCATTATGATTTTGATGTGGAAACACCCTATCAAGACTTGCCTAAAAAAATACAAAAAATATTGTTATACGGCAGTGGCAGAACAAAAATTCATTTCACCTACGAAGGGAAAAAAGGTCAAACCTTTAATCGTACCCATGCCTTTGAAGGAATCATTCATAACTTAGAGCGCCGTTATAAAGAGACAGATTCAAACTCAGTGCGTGAAGAGATGATTAAATATATGTCGGTACAGCAGTGTAGCGAATGTGATGGTTTGCGTTTGAAGGAGTCGGCACGTCATGTATTTATAACCGATCTCAATTTACCATCAATTACCGATATGGCAATTGGCGAAAGCTTTAAGTTTTTTGAAGATATTAAACTTGAAGGCAAGCAAGAAAAAATAGCCGAAAAAATCATTAAAGAAATTAAATTACGTTTAGAGTTTTTGGTGAATGTGGGTTTGGATTATCTCACACTGAGCCGAAGTTCAGAAACGTTATCAGGCGGTGAGGCACAGCGCATACGCTTGGCATCACAAATTGGCGCAGGCTTAGTGGGCGTGATGTATGTATTGGATGAGCCATCAATTGGTTTGCATCAACGTGATAATGAGCGCCTGCTCAAGACGCTAAAACACCTGCGTGATTTAGGAAATACCGTGATTGTGGTTGAGCATGATGAAGACGCTATCCGCATGGCAGATTATGTCGTGGACATAGGCCCTGGGGCAGGGGAGCACGGTGGAGAAATAATTGCGCAAGGCTCACTAAAAGATATTTTAAAGGTAAAAGAATCGCTTACAGGACAGTTTTTATCGGGTAAACGTAAGATTGAAGTTCCTAAAGAGCGAACTAAGTTTGATAAGAAAAAAATGCTACGCTTGGTGGGAGCAACGGGCAATAATTTACAATCAGTAACGGCTGAAATCCCCATTGGGGTAATGACGTGTATTACAGGTGTTTCTGGCTCGGGTAAGTCCACATTAATTAACAGCACGCTTTATCCAAATATTGCCCATTTTTTACATAACAGCGCAATTAAGCGATCACCCGTTGAAAAGATAGAAGGCTTAGAACACTTTGATAAAGTCGTTGATGTGAATCAAAGTCCAATAGGGCGCACGCCGAGATCAAATCCTGCCACTTACACGGGTGTCTTCACGCCAATTCGTGAATTATTTGCAGCGACTAAAGAGGCGCGTTCACGCGGTTATCTACCCGGTCGTTTTAGCTTTAATGTAAAAGGTGGGCGCTGTGAAGCTTGCCGTGGTGATGGCTTGATAAAAGTAGAAATGCATTTTCTGCCCGATGTTTATGTAACTTGCGATGTTTGTGATGGAAAGCGATATAACCGAGAAACCTTAGATGTAAACTTCAAAGGCAAGAATATATTTGAAGTGTTACAAATGACAGTCGAAGAAGGTTTAGAGTTCTTCAAGGCTATCCCAGGTATCAAGGTAAAATTACAAACGCTTGTCGATGTGGGTTTATCGTATATCACGCTAGGGCAAAACGCCACGACCATATCGGGCGGTGAAGCACAGCGCGTAAAGCTTGCTAAAGAATTGTCTAAACGTAGCACGGGGAAAACCATTTATATTTTAGATGAGCCAACCACGGGCTTACACTTTCACGATGTTGATGTGTTATTGCAAGTTCTGCATCGCCTACGTGATGAGGGCAATACTATTATCGTTATCGAGCACAATCTTGATGTTATCAAAACAGCCGACTGGATAATAGATTTAGGGCCAGAAGGTGGTAGCGGTGGTGGAAAGGTGATTGCTACAGGTACACCAGAAGATGTGGTGAAGGTAAAAGGCTCGTTTACGGGGCAGTATTTAAAGCCATTGTTAAAATAATGAAATATTGCCAATAGTTAAAAAGCACACTATGTTCTATCCACAACCAAATACTAATCAGACCCTACTATTATAATATTATTGTAGGGTTTCTAAAATCGAAGGAGAAATAAAAATGGCTTCAATTACGTTACACGGTGATCCGATCAATACCAATGGTGATTTACCAACAGTTGGAAGTTCAGCACCTGACTTTACTTTAACAACAGGTGATCTTGCTGATGTGAGCTTGGCTGATTTTGCAGGAAAGAAAAAACTGCTCAATATTGTACCTAGCCTTGATACGGGAATCTGTGCAATATCAACAAAGACATTTAATGACTCAGTTGCGAAGCATGATGACACCGTTTTCTTAACAATTTCAGCCGACTTACCGTTCGCACAAGGGCGTTTTTGCGAAGCAGAAAATATAGATAAAGTTCAAACCTTATCAACCATGCGTTCAGC
>JALSLX010000139.1 GCA_026988095.1 Thiotrichaceae bacterium | reverse complement strand
ATAATTAAAAAACTACGTGATAAAGGGCTTGATTATCCAGTTATAATCCTTACCGCTCGTACACGTTGGCAAAACCGTGTAGAAGGTCTTGAAGCTGGCGCGGATGATTATGTAGATAAACCATTTCACCACGAAGAATTACAAGCACGTATGCGTGCCCTACTCCGCCGTACGGGTCGTTGGTCACAAGCAGAGTTCTCTTGTGGCCCAATTCGCTTAAATACCTCCGAACAACGCGTTTATGTTGATGATAATGAAGTTTCATTAACAGCCTATGAATACAAAGTAATCGAGCATTTAATGATGCATGCCGGCGAAGTGATATCTAAAACAGATCTAACAGAAAGTATGTATGATGATGATTCTGATCGCGATAGTAATGTTATTGAAGTATTTATTCGTCGCTTACGTATGAAGCTAGACCCTAACGGAGAAATCAACCCGATTGAAACTCTTCGTGGCCGAGGGTATCGCTTTACCCTTACTCGTAACACTTAAATAACCGTAAATTTAACAGCAAGCCTCCATGAATTCACTTCGTAGTCGTCAATTTTTAAGCGCGCTCGCAATCATTGGTCTGGGCATCATCTTATTGGGCAGCGTATTATATTACGTCACTCAGCATAAGATGCTTGAAGATGAAAAGACCTCGTTAGGTGAGGCAGGTCTTGAAATAATGGGCTACCTTGACTTTAAGGATGGGAAATTTATTATTGACAGCCACTCCAAAAACGACTTCCTAGCCTTTTTAATAAAATATGACTTCAGTAAACTTAGTTCTGAAAAATTTGCCTATATACAACACACAAAATCTAGAAATATTGTTTGGCATAGTCAATATCCATTTAACGACATTAGTGAAAGTCGCTTTGCAAAAGACAAACAAAAAGTATTTACAACTTTTCTATTAGAAATGCCACCCGAGGTGGAAGGCGTTGAAATCCTTAACCCGAAAGATACCCAAGGAAGAAACATATCTAAACTTGATGGCGCTGAAAATTATATCGTTTATGCCAGAGGGTTCAGTTATAAGCCCCACGGTAACTATCAATTAATACTTGCAAAATCAGCATCCGCATTACAAAAAGGTCGCGATGAGATTATTCGAAATATATTTATTCTCTTCTTAATTACAACAATACTGGTTTTAATCTCTCAGCTAGTTAGTAGTTACTTGGTCATCACACCCATCAAACAATTTGAAAAAGAAATAATAGAAATTGAGTCTGGAGAAAAGCAACTTATCAGCAACAGATATCCAACTGAGTTATCTGCTGTGAAAAGTGCCGTCAATGCACTGATCAATGCAGAAAAAGGGCAAAAACAACGCTATCGTGATGCACTTGATGATCTAGCACACAGCCTCAAAACACCACTATCTGTATTGCAAAATGCAGCAGATAAAAGCAATGATCAAACCATTAAAACATCCGTACAACGCATGGATGATATTATTGCCTACCAATTAAGAAGAGCCGTTGTAAACGAACACGGAACTATTATTAAACAACAAGCCGTACGCCCTGTTTTATACAGATTAAAAGACTCATTACTAAAAGTGTACAGAGACAAGCCATTTGAGTTTGTTGTTAATGTTGATGATTTTGCCAAATGTCGCATGGGTGAAGACGACATGATGGAAGTCTTCGGTAACCTCATTAACAATGCCTGCAGGTTTTGTGATCGCATCGTAGAGATTACCGCCACACAAGATGGCGATGCACTCATCATTGACATTGATGATGATGGCATTGGATTTCCACATGAAAATCCTTCAGAACTGTTACAACGTGGCATAAGAGCTGATAGTCAATCAGAAGGACAAGGCATAGGCTTAGCGGTTAGCACCGAAATTGTAGAAGCAATAGGTGGAAAAATTGAACTATTGATTTCTCCACATGTTGGTGCACGAGTTCGGTTACATTTGCCAACCTGAATTTACCTTTCTATATTTTTCAAGGCTACACATAAGTGAAGAAATATGCCGAGCCCCCAAATAGCGTTATAATGTTGCTCAACTTCTACTCCTATTTAATACACACACTTTTCACCTTAAAATACATCAAAAAGAATAGAAAACAGCCTGTTTTTTGCACCACCCCCCCTTTTTTCGGTGATTTGTATGTTTTTTAATCGGACCGTGTAAATATCGGGTGGCTTGGCCCTGAGCTGGATAGCTTACAATGGATGTTTTACCATTGCGAGGTATCCAGCTTATGGAAAGTTGCAGAGAAATACGTATCACGTCTATCGATTGATGTACCACTTTGTTTGGATTCCTAAATATAGACACAAAGTATCTAGTGAACCTTATCGTGGAGTAATGAAAGGAATTATTGAGAATAAGGAGGAATTTCAGGTGGCATAAGTTCATATAATGGAAAATATTGAATTGCTAATATAAAGAAAAATAGAAAAAGTGGCGTCCCTACGGAGACTCGAACTCCGGTTACCGCCGTGAAAGGGCGGTGTCCTAGGCCACTAGACGATAGGGACATACTTTTATAGCATGTAACTTAGAAAGCTACATAAAAAAAGAGCATCCTCGAAATTAATCAACGAATGCTCTCTTAATTTAAAGAAAAAGTTTGATAACTAATTCTTTGAAATGAGCGCGTAAAATGGCGTCCCCACGGGGACTTGAACCCCGGTTACCGCCGTGAAAGGGCGGTGTCCTAACCGCTAGACGATGGGGACACATTTACTTAACGTAAGTGCCTATTTCGCTAGACGCTAGTTTTACGCTGATTTATCAAGTTTTTAGCTGATAGTTACCAACTAATCATCATCAAAATCTTGCAATGATCGCTTCTCATTAAGAGCAGTATCATCACGGGGCGAGAACATAACAGATGTTGCCAAACCAGTAAACAAAAACATGAAACCAACTGGTACAGCAAACAACAATTTTGTCGCCCATTCATCATTGCCTTGAAACATAAACCAAAAGCCGAAAATTAATCCAACGATGGCTAGTATCAAACCAATTATAAATATTATTTGACCGAGGCGTGCGATGTTTTTCATAAAATAAAAACCTTAACACTAAAACCTGCTGTTCATCTTAATACAAAAATAACTGCATCTTAATGGTGGAGCTAGGCGGGATCGAACCGCCGACCTCTGCAGTGCCACTGCAGCGCTCTCCCAGCTGAGCTATAGCCCCTCTGCCAAAAGAAGCGCGAATTGTGAGGCAAACTCCTAAAAGTGTCAAGCATATTTCATCGCTTTTTAGCAGTTCACTATTCCTTTATTTATTTACCCCTTAGTCAGCTTGTATTAAGTATTAATTGTTTATAATAAAATTGATATTTACGCGCATAGACTTTCTAACAAAACAAACTTATGTGCTATTTAATTGTCTTATCTTTTGTATTAATCTAGATCTTGGGGATGAAGATCGACTAAGGCATGGAATAAACCACGACGGTATATATTAAAATAATAATGATTACTTCTAAAATCACAATGAAATCTACAAAAATATTAGATGCATTTACTGTAACCGTCATCTTATTGAGCACTCTATACAGTAGTATTGCAAATGCCTCTCCTAATATACGTTCATCAATGGGAATAAACACCAATGAAATCATGGACACCACAGCAAGCATCCCTTTTATTGATGTCTTTAAAACATCCCTACCCTTTGAAGAAGGTCGTCCTTGGATTACCAAAGGAAAGATTATCTATGACAAGTATGGCTGGCCAAAAAATCTAAACGGTGGGCAAGTAGGAACACGCTTTTTGCACACAGTTCCTGGCAAGGCAGTTCCTGCAGGTAATTATACTGTACTTTATGATGGAGAAGGCATGATGACTTATAGTGACGATGCCAAACTAATTCACCGAGAAAAAGGTAAGGACATAATTTCTATCATACCAAGTCGTTCTGGAGTGAAAGATGAGTTACGAGTAAAACTCATCATTAAGCACAGTAATCCTAATAATTATTTACGTAATATTCGAGTTTTAATGCCTGGTGGAGTGTGTTCCAACAATCCATTTAGACGTGTTACTAGTGACAAACAATGTCGCGGCTCTCGTTTTCTGTCTTTTGAAAAGTATCATGCAAGTCTAATTTTCAATCCCGCATACTTAGATTATATGAAAGATTTTAAAGTTGTTCGTTTTATGAATATGTCAGGTATCACGCGCAACCCAATTAGTGATTGGGATAAGCGCCCTAAAATTACAGATCCAACATGGGGCGGCAAAGAAGGTATGCGTGGCGCACCAATAGAAATCATGGTTGCACTTGCTAACAAACTAAATGCTGACCCTTGGTTTAGTATCCCGCATAAGGCAAATAATAATTATGTGCGCCAACAAGCCCGCTATGTAAAGAATAATCTAAAGCCAGGTCTAAAAGCTTATGTGGAGTACACCAATGAAGCTTGGAACAGCATCTTCACACAATCACACTATGTAAAAGATATGGGTGAGCGTATGCAGTTGGATATAGACCGTGACAAAGGAGGCTATAAATACTTCTCAATGCGTTCGGTGCAAGTCTTTGATATGTGGGAGAAAGAATTTGGTAACACTGAACGTTTTATACGTGTAATGGGGAGCTGGGTTGGCTGGACACGCTTAACAGAAATGCTTTTAAGTTATCGCAATGCATACAAAAAAACTGATGCCGTTGCTATTGCCCCCTATTTTGAACCTAGTCTTAAGAATTCTAAAAAAGCACGCAGTGTCGCGCAAATTTTTAAAATGATTTACGACCCAAAAGAAAGGCGCTCTATCCCTGAAGTATTAAAACAAATAAAGAAAAATGCTGATCTTGCCACTAAGTTTGGTGTTGATCTGATCGCCTATGAAGGTGGGCAACATTTGGTTGATTGGAAAAGTAGAAGCGTGAAAAAGCATCCTACAAATTTATTTATCAAAGCCAATAAAGATTGGCGCATGGCAAAGGCGTATACAGATTTTCTTAATGGCTGGAAAAAGAACGGTGGAAAGCTATTTGTAAATTTCTCAGCTCCAAGAACTTATCAGTGGTATGGCAGCTGGGGAACAAAAGAATACATCACCCAACCTACAGCTAAAGCACCTAAGCATCGTGCCATCATGCAGTTTTCACGTAAAAACCCATGTTGGTGGCGCTCATGTTCAGGGCGAACATTTGCACGATTACAAAAACCTGTTCACAATCCCGTAGGCAATGTCTTTGCACTAGTGCCAACTAAAACCCGCAATAAAATTCCTGCTAAGCCAATTATTAAACCGACAGTGATTGCAAGTATTGCACCTAAAAAAGCACTCATTACAACAAAAAATACTACTCCAATAGCGCCAGTTTTGGCTACAAGTATAAAAAATAAACTTCCTAAAATGACCCCTCCTACAGTGACGGTGGCATCGATAGCAAGAGACCTACCAATCTGGGCAATGAAAAGTACAACAAAAATTGCTACTACAATAGAATCTGATAATAAAATTACTGAAAAGACAACTATATCTACCAATCCCACTCCTGTGAAAAGAGAAATCGTAGAAAAAACACAAATGCGCCATGATGCTACCGTACACCGTACAAAAGCTAGAGGTAAAAGCCGAATTTGGACGAATAAAGCCGCCATGCGTTTAGCCAATATTGTTGATGGTAAAATCAACGGAAGTGTTGACCTTTCTGCAGTATGGCAAACTCATTGGGACGATCAGTTCCTCTATGTACGCGTTGACACTGTGGATGATAAATTTGTACGTGATTCTAAAAATCCGTGGGGTGATGATTCAATAGAGCTATATATTGATGCTGATGGAAGTCGCTCAAATAAGTATGATGGTAAGAATGATTTCCATTTTATATATCGTTGGAAAGATAAAAATGTGAATTTAAGTAAGAGTTCTCCACATAAACGAAATCTAGACATTCAACAAACTATGACGCGTACCAACAAAGGTTACAGCTTAGAAACCGCCATACCTTGGCGTACATTGGGCGTAAAACCTGTTGCAGGAAATTCAATTGGTATTGATGTACAAGTGAATGACGATGATACTGGAAATGGACGTGATGGAAAGCTCTCTTGGCATGCCAAAAATAATAACTCATGGTCAAATCCACGTAACTTTGGTCAATTAGTTTTAGGTTTGTAGATCGAAGCAACTATCTTGATAAAACAGAGAGTTACCAGCATAATTCTCTTTGTTATACAGCCTTGTGAAATAAATGCGTCTACTTAAAATCTTACTGTTTTTTATATTCAGTCTTGCACTCGCTGTAGCCTTAAATTGGGGTTACCGTTACTATGAAGAATATAGAAACTTCAATATGCCCGCGGCAAAACCACCCTCGGCTGAACAACTTAAGTCTGTAATACAAAGTAAATCAGACTCTAATTTTTTAACTATAAATTCACCTGCAAAGACTAAAACAAAAGAACTAAAACGAGTTTCTAAAAGCAATTCTATTTTAGGCATAAATACAGCAGATGTTCGAGAAGACACTTCTAGCGTACAGTTTTTGAATCTCTTCAAATCATCTATTCCATTTAACGAAACTATCCCTTGGGGTAGCAGCAAGGACGTGGAATATGATAAAAATGGTTGGCCTATCAATCTAAATGGTGGACAAGCAGGTACAAAGTTTTTAAATAGGTTGCCAGAAGATACGGTTGAAGATGGCTTTTTCACAGTGTTATACGATGGTGAGGGCGAGATATTTTACGGTAATGATGCACGTTTAATTGTGCATCGCCCTAATAAAGATATTATCGAAATCAAAGCAGGCAAAGACCACATCTTAAATGCCTCACTTTTTATTAAAAAAACCAATCCTGCCAACTACATTCGTAATATTCGTATTCTACCTGAAGGTGGTATCTGTGAGGGAGTAGCTTACATCCGTGTAAAAAAGCCAGAGCAGTGCGGCGCAACCAAATATCTATCATTTGAAGATCATTATAACACGCTCCATTTTAATCCTGAATATCTAGACTTCATGAAGGATTTTCAAGTTGTGCGCTTTATGAACATGTCTGGCATGACACGTAACCCTGTTGAATCATGGAGCAACAGAAACACAATGGAAAAAGCTTCATGGGGTGGCAAATACGGATCACGTGGCGCGCCTCTAGAAGTCATGGTTGCACTAGCAAACACCATGAAAGCCGATCCGTGGTTTTCATTACCTTATAAGGCAAATGATAATTATGTAAAAAAGTTTGCAGAATATGTGAAGGCTAACCTCGACCCCAAGCTAAAAGTCTATATTGAATACAGCAACGAAGTTTGGAACCCTATTTTCATTCATCATGATTACGCCATTGAACAAGGTATGAAAGCAGGATTAGACGAGAGTAAATCACCCGCAGGTTACAAATGGTACTCACGCCGTAGTATCGAGGTTTTTAAAATATGGGAGAATGTTTTTGGCGGACATCAACAACTCATTCGCACCATGGGTAGCTGGGCGAGTAATCAAAATATGTCGAGCCAAGTTCTTGCCTTTGAAGATGCCTATAAACAAACCGATGCCATTGCTATCGGCCCTTATGTTTCAGCCCATCCAAAGGTCTTACGTAAGCTCGACACGGTTGCCCAAGTATTTAAGGCCATGAAAGATAAAAAATCAAAATGGGGCATGGATTCAATAATTTCTTATATCAAAAAGCAAGAGAAAGTAGCCACCTCATTTGGTGTTGATTTAATCGCTTACGAAGGCGGGCAACACCTCGTTGATTGGAATACTCGCAAAGTAGATGAAAGCCCAAACCCCCTACTCTACGCCGCAAATCGTGATCCTCGCATGGGCATTATTTATGATGAACTTATGCGCGAATGGGATCGTGCCGGTGGCAAGTTATTTGTCGCATTCAGTGCGCCTCGTATTTACAGTTGGTACGGCAGTTGGGGGATTAAGGAACACATTCGTCAACCGCGTTCAGAAGCACCAAAATATGATTCACTCCTGCGTTATCTCAATAGAAAATTACACCCTGAGAAAGAAGTCACAAAATCAAGTACATTGAACGAAGAGCTAGACATACCAATCAATGTATCTTACGCAAAAAGCCCTCAACAAATTTGGGATATGAACGAGTCACACACACTTGCTTCGAGCCTAAAAAATAATAACCCCAGCGATATAAGTGCTTCATGGAAAAGCAACTGGGATTCAAAACACCTCTACTTTAGTTTTGCAGTAACTGACGATGACATTGAAAAAGGTGACCAGATTGTACTAACTCTAGACAGCACACAAAACACTAGTACTGATAAACCAAACAGCACAGAAACTGCTAATATAAATAACGATGAAAACTTAGAAAAAGAGACTTACAACCCTGTAAGGGTTTTCACATTTACTCCTACTGATAGTCTAACCACGCAAACACACTTTATGGAAACAGATACAGGATACTTACTTAACATCGCAATTCCTTGGGCTGAAATTTACCCCAAAAAGAGAATAGCTAAATATGGAGACAAAATTGGTCTTAATATTATTGTTACTGACATAGATACTGACGAAAAAGGCAGTAAGGAACTCTTTTGGACACAAGAAAATAAAGCCTTACCCGAAATTGAACTAAAAAACCCTATTTGAAAAAAGAAGTAAACTTTAAAACACTCGACAAATTCGTCATGTAAATGACAGATAATGCAGCTGCTGAGATTTCGAAGAAAGAACGACAGATACTTTTTAATACGATTACTGAACAGAAAAATACCGGCTGAAAAGTGGGTTATTTCAGACTCATTTTTCTACTGGAAAATACTACTTGACCTAAGTTTTGCGTGAACAAAAGTTCGCTATATAAATCAAAAACACAGAATTTGATATGATAAATAGCGTGAAAAACAATCACTAAGTCGACGACATCAATCCCTCTCTTTTTCGATGTTTTGTGTTTTTACAAGGATAAAAAAATATGATCAAAAACCTAAAACTACGCTCTATACTTGGGGACTTCCTCATAGAAGATCACACCATCGAATACAATCAATTCATGGCGCAGTTTTATAACTTCTGTATCAAACAAGACATGGAGGCTGGCAAAATTGTTCCTTCGCGTGCTTTTTGCTCCGATGAAAGTCAGGGTTTGCCGATTATTTTAATGAGCAAGCACTTTGGTGCTTTTCCATTCGATCATGGTTTAGTCGGTGGCATTATGGCGCATGGTCGTCATGCACCACACGCAAGTCACGGTAAAGACATGGTTATCATTCAAGCTAGTCATGTGGGATTTGACCCAAAAACAGAACGTTTTGGAATATACCGTCGTCTTCAAACCGAAGACCAGAAATTCTCATCAAACTGTGGCAAAATTCATGCAACACTTGAATGGTATTTAGAAGAATATGAGTTTGCTCAACAGAACACCTTATTGCAAATGGTTGATGGTCAAATACAAATCACTATCGACAAACAACTTTTCGATCAAGACTATAATGAAGGGCTATTCTTAAATCTTGAAGCATTGATTGAACAAGATCAAGAAACGGGCGAACATGTAAAACCCATAAAAATACTCAGTACCTCACGTGTTTATCCAGCATCAAATGCATTAATTGAATTTTTCAAAGAAGAAAAATTCAATATTTCTTCCGCTCAAGCAAAGCCAATCGGTAAAAATTTACAACCTACCCTGTTTCATTTTGAGCGTAACGAATCAGACTTTAATTTTATGCTAAACAACCTTCACGAATACATGCCTTGGGTCGTGACATCGGGTAATCCCATGCTTAGCGCTGCTGAAATTAATGTACAACTTGAGTTTGATAAAGCCTACCGTAGCATCGTACGCGAAGAGAGCTATCACGGTAAAAACCTTATTTATATTTCAGGCTTGAATATCGATTATTCACCCGAAGAAAATGAGAACTTTCCTCCTAGTCAATTTGTACCTTGGGCAGCTTATATACAAAAAGCTGATGGTTCACACACCATATTAGAACAAGATGAACTATACGAGGCGCTAATGAGGTGCCCTGAAACGAATACAGACCAAATAAACTTAGATGATATGATTACGGACTAAGTTTGGCTATGTTTTTATTAAATGTTTTCTAAACACATCAGTACAAGGATAAATAATGGATTCACACGCACACTGGAAATCAATATACACAATAAAAGACTCAAATAAAGTCAGCTGGTTTCAAGAACATGCTGATACCTCACTGCGTATTATTCAGCAGAATGAAAGTGATAAAAATGCGCATATTATTGACGTAGGCGCTGGTGCATCTCCCCTAGTTGATGACCTATTATTAGCAGGCTATAAAAACCTCGAAGTATTAGATATTTCATCCGAAGCCTTGGCAATCACACAAGAGCGACTCGGTGAAGATCAGACAAATATCGTATGGCGCAATGACAATGTTTTAGAGGAAAAATTACCCAGACACCATTACGATGTTTGGCACGACCGCGCTGTTTTTCATTTTTTAACCAATGAAGAAGATAGAAACCGCTATGTCAAACAAGTTTGCCATGCGCTTAAACCAAACGGCAAAGTCATCATCTCAACTTTTGGACCCGATGGACCTCTTAAATGCAGTGGCTTACCCATTGTTCGTTATAACCACGATACATTACACAATGAATTCGGCGCACAATTTAAGCTGATAGAACATGGACAAGAAGATCACCTAACCCCTGATGGGTCAGTGCAAAAGTTTGTATATTGTTTTTGTAAAATGGTGAATAACTGAATAAAACACACGTCATCATTACGGTGAATGCCGTAATCCATGTTAGCGATGGTTATTGCTCATAGATGGATACTGGCATTCGCCAGTAAGGCGATATATCTCACATATTATTGCTTCATCAGCAAACGTTTATTTACACTATCCCAACACCAAAGATAATCCTTGTTTAAGTTAGTACCACCAATCCAGCGATTAATATCATAATAATCAAGCAGGCTTGCTCTACCTTCTAAAACATCCTCACCTGTTTTGGTAATAATAAATTCATCAGTTGATTTAATAGAGCATTTCCAAACACTGCCATCTTTAGGTGAAATCAAAGGCGGCTTAGCTTGCGCCATTTCCTCCAGAATAATCCAAAAACTGGAATCACCTAAAAATCTTCGCTCCTCTGTTTCAATATAAGAAGCAAATACTTTTCCGCAACGATTTCCACCTTGTGAAAAAATCTTTAGCGCATGAAAAGCTGTACGTGATAAGCCTGTTGTGCAATCAGGGTATTCCTCTAGCTGCCTAAGAATGGCAGCAGCAAGAAAAGGTAATGCAGTGGTATCGTCGTCTAATAATGATACCCAATCCTCTGCATCAGGAGAGCCAAATGCCTGCCATACTTTACTGGCTAGTGCGAGTTGTTCTCGTGTAACAGGTAACTCATATTGCATCAGATTTTTCACTTCATCAGGGCTGATCATGCCAAGATAGTTTTCTGTGCAAATCATGCTTAATACATCACCATCAGAGCCATTGTGATAAAACCAACCTAGGATTTGAATAATTTGTAGCTGATCATAAAGGTCATGCTCAAACCACAAAATCACCTTATCGTAATCCTGATAAGATTTGAGCTTATTATTTCTATCAACAAAATCTTTCTTGATAATATCAAACTCTCCCCAACCGCGATTAGAGATGAACTTTGCGCGTAATTCTGAAAGTGCTTCTAAGGGGAAATTAGATATAACAGGTCCATCATGCAACACATCACGCCAAGGTAAAAAATCACCTGATATTCCTGCTTGTTTCATTATATCTACAGCACAATCACCATTTGTGATATTCAATATTTTACTCATGATTTAACAGCCCACGCATTTCATTAAACTTTGCTAATTCATCTTTATCAACATCAGGGAATTGCGGGTTCATAGCTTTCAATGTTGCCACTATCGTTCTTGCCACTTCCACGCGCATAAACAGTTTATTATCAGCAGGGATTGCATACCACGGTGCATGATTGGTTGATGTTGCATTGAGCATTTGTTCGTATGCGTGCATATAGTCATCCCATAAGGCGCGTTCTTTTAGATCGCCAGAGTCAAACTTCCAATATTTTTCTGGCTCATTTAATCGCGATAGAAAACGTTTTTTCTGTTCATCTTTGGAGACGTTTAGCCAAAATTTGATGATCACTGTTCCGTTTCGTGTGAGATGTTTTTCATGATCGTTGATGGATTCAAAACGCTCTCCCCAAAATGATTTTAAACTTTTCTCACTCAATGTATCAGGCAAATCAACCAAACGCTGATAGTTTAAATAGTTAGGATGAACGCGCACCACCAAAGTCTCTTCATAATAACTGCGGTTAAACACGCCGATGCGCCCGCGCTCAGGTAGGCGGATGGCGCTACGCCAGAGATAATCATGGTCTAGCTCTTCAGCCGATGGCTTTTTAAATGATGAAACATGACAACCCGCAGGATTTACCCCACTTAATACCGCGCGGATGGTGCTGTCTTTACCCGCTGCATCCATTGCTTGAAATACCAATAACAAAGCGTTTTTGTCTTCTGCAAATAAGCGGTGCTGCAACTCGCCTATTTCTTTGCGTAGCTTTTTTAGCTCTTTTTTTAAGAGTGATTTATTCAAGCCAATACCTTCTGTGGGGATAGTGACAGCTTGATTAACCTTAAAACCTGAATTAGGTTTTATTAGATAAGGTGTCTCAGGGGCGTTTATCATAATTGTTCCTTAGTTTTAATCTTATTGAAACCCGTTTTGAATGAAGAGTCGATCAACAATCCAATATGAATTTACCATTCAGATCTCATTCATAGCCAT
This sequence comes from Thiotrichaceae bacterium, assembly GCA_026988095.1. Classification (GTDB taxonomy): domain Bacteria; phylum Pseudomonadota; class Gammaproteobacteria; order Thiotrichales; family Thiotrichaceae; genus Cocleimonas. The sequence goes on along the minus strand of JALSLX010000139.1, from coordinate 6,533 downwards.
TCCATTAAACTGGGGTAAAAAAAGTCCATTATGTCAATATTCTTACAAATTCTTGGTGCTAATCTCTTCTTTCTATGGATGATAGGAAAAGTACTGGATAAGCACGTGCTAGAAATTCTTATGCCTCCCTATGGGGAATTATTTCTAAACTATAGTTGGATTTTACTACCAATTAGCATTCCTCTCATTATTTTAGCTCAATTGTTAAAGTTAACAACTCGCCGTGAAAACCTCAAAAGCCAACAGAACACGCAATTAAACAATACCACAAGAAAAAGTCATCATATTGAGCACAAAGACTTCTACGCCGAATCAGAAAAAACCCGTGGAATTCAAAGTAGTGAAAGAAACCCTAAACACAATGATGCTTTAAAAGACTTAGCCATAGAAGTTGATTGGACTCCACTTTCTGGCGGAGGATCAAATTTTAAATCCAGTGGTTTACATGAAATTAGCGATTATCGAATAGTTATTAAGTCTTCTTCAGGCATGAAGTTGTTTGCAGGATTTTTTATCGCTATGGGTTTATTTATTCCTGGTGTCATGGGTTATATGGATTACAGAGATCAAGGATTAGAATGGTCGCTGTTATTCCCACTATTTGCTTGCTTAGCTTTTGTTGCCATTGGTATCGCTATGATGTTCTTTCCAAGGCCACGCTATCTTGATAAAAGACTAGGTTGGTTTTGGGCGGGAACGAAAAACCCTCAAGGTGAACAAGCATTGCGTAAATTAATAGATGCCAGTCCACTCGATGATTTAGTCGCACTACAAATAATCGCTGAACATATATCGGGAAAAAACGGAAGTTACACCTCATGGGAACTAAATATCATCGATAAAGATGCTGCTCGCTACAATCTGTTAGACCATGGTGATAAGTCTAGTTTGCTACAGGATGCAGAAACGATTGCTACGTTTCTCTCTATTCCGATTTGGAATAATACTTAAAAAAAATACTGAATAAATTGAGCATGATACACAATGTTTTTACCACCTATTCGAAGCATTCTCAAAGCATTCACACTCAACTATTTGAGTCGGAAAGTCCCCCTTGTAGACACTTAAATCATAATTATTAAATCTTTATAAAAAAATACGCTAGATTTCAGTTTGATTTCAATTGCTATCTGTAAGGTGTGCTTATAGATACAAGATAGTAGGTGAACAACATTAGGACTCAACATACAAAAATCTGGGATATTTTTATCAGAATATTCCACTGGAGCCTTTTGCTTGCATTTTCCACTGCTTACCTTACAGAAGATGATTTTCCTACAATTCATCTTTATACAGGTTACACCATGATAGTTCTGATCCTATTACGCTTTGTATGGGGATTTATTGGAAGCCATTATGCTCGCTTTAGTAGCTTTGTAGTAAAACCAAATGAAATAATTAAGTATTTTAAAGATGTATTGCAATTAAAAGCTAAGCATTATTTAGGACATAACCCAGCTGGTGGAGCCATGGTAATTGCACTATTAATTAGCCTCTCTATGACCTTGTTATTTGGATTGCTAACTTATGGTGTATCGGAATTTTCAGGTCCATTAGCAAATATAGCTTTTAGCGTTAGCGAACCTATGGCTAATATATTTGAAGAATTACATGTTTTTTTTGCAAATTTCACTTTGTTTTTAGTTGTTCTACACGTGATTGGAGTGGCTATAGCCAGCTTTCAACATAAAGAGAACCTCGTTAAAAGCATGATTTCTGGGTACAAACAAGATATTAAAAACCATGAGCACTAGGAGGTGTTTCAATGAAAGCTAAAATAATAATCCCTGTCCTATTTTTATTAAGCAGTCAGGCTGTATCAGCCAATGCTGTTGACAATATGTTTAGTGAATATAAACAAAGTGGGGTCACTAATATTAGTGAGATAAAAGGAAAGGAACTTTGGGAGAAGAAGTTTAAAAATACAAAAACAGGAAAGTTACGTAGTTGCACGACTTGCCATGCAGACAGTTTGAAGAAAACTGGAAAACACATTAAAACAGGAAAGTTAATTGAACCCATGGCTCTCAGTATCAATAAAAAAAGATATACGAAGGTCAAAAAAATAAAAAAATGGTTTAAGCGCAACTGTAAATGGACAATTGGCAGAGAATGTAGTGCTCAAGAACAGGCAGATATACTTGCTTACTTAATTAAGCAATAGACAAGATTAAAATTGAATAAGTTTTAAAACAACCGCAAATATACAAAGGTGAAAGTCATGAAGAAACTGAAAGTAATTATTACAACAACAAGTATAATTGGGCTACTATTATCAGCAAACCTTGTTTATGGTGATGATGATAGATATGAAAAAAAAGATCGAGAAAAACATTCTTATAATCGCTACTTTGGGAAAAAAGTTGGGGTAGCACCTGTTAAAAATGCACTATACAAAGAAGAATGTGGTAGTTGCCACTTTGCCTATCAGCCAGGGCTATTACCTTCACGCTCTTGGAATAAAATGATGAATAATCTTGAAGATCACTTTGATGAAAATGCAGAGTTAGATAAAGAAACTCAAACGATACTAACAAAATACTTGGTAAAAAACTCAGCCGATGATTCTAACTACAAACGCTCAAGACGTATTATGAATTCATTAAGAAACAATAGTACTCCACTTCGAATTACCGATACGCCATATTTCATTCGCAAACATGACGAAATACCACGACGATTAGTTCAAAATAATCCTAAGTTGGGTTCTTTTAGTAAATGTGCAGCTTGTCATGTTAATGCCGAAACCGGCTCATATGAAGATGATGATGTTCGCATCCCAGGTTTTGGTAAATGGGACGATTAGTATTATTAGGGTTCATTTTCCTCATCATCAGCAACCAAAGCTTTGCTGATGATGATCATAATGATGCTTACAGATTATTACGTTCTGGAGACATTCTACCGCTAGAAAAAATTCTAGAGATTAGCCGTAAACAAATTACGGGACGAATTTTAGAAGTAGAGCTTGAGCATGAAGATAATCAATTCATTTATGAAATTGAAGTACTTGATAAAAAAGGTATTGTCTGGGAAATAAAAATCAATGCAGCAACGGGAACAATTCTTGACGTGGAGCAAGACTAATGCGAGTACTTCTAGTTGAAGATAATTCAAAATTAGCAATACAGGTAAAATCAGCATTTCACAAATTAAACTATGTCGTAGATATTGCGAACAATGGTGTTGATGGTGAATTCAAAGGAGATGAAGAGCCCTATGAATTAATTATTCTTGATCTTGGTTTACCTCAGCGCACAGGCTTAGAAGTCTTAAAAAATTGGCGACAAAAAGGTAACAAAACACCAATATTAGTTCTAACTGCTAGAAATGATTGGAGCGAGCGAGTTGACGGGCTTAAAATGGGAGCTGATGACTATGTCGGCAAACCTTTTCATATGCCAGAACTACTTGCACGGGCAAATGCTTTAATTCGTCGAAGTCATGGAGAAGCATCTTCAGGATTAAGCTTATCAGGTATCCATCTGGATGATGAGCGACAGATAGTGTCGACTTCTGATAATACCGAACACACCTTAACCAATATTGAGTTTCGATTATTACGTTACTTTATGATAAACCCAGACGTGGTTTTATCTAAAAGTCGTTTAATTGAACATATTTATGAAGGTGATACAGAGCGTGATGGAAATGTGATCGAAGTTTATGTGAAGCGCTTACGCAATAAACTGGGCAAGAATATTTTGCAGACTCGTCGTCATCAAGGATATGTGTTTCCTGAGAACGAAGAATGAAGTCATTACAAAACCGACTTCACTTTGGTTTAGCAATAAGCCTGTTTCTTCTTACACTCCTAATGTGGCTCCTAGTAAACACCAGCATCAATCATATCTTTAATAAAATGATGCTTACACGTTTAGAGCATGATGGACAAGCCCTTCTCGCCAGCTTACAGCAATCAGCTAAAGGTGAACTCAGTTTTAAAAACTCACAACTAGGGCTTATATACCAACAGGTTTATTCTGGTCATTACTATCTCATTAGCACTAGTGATGATCAGCAACTACGTTCACCATCTCTTTGGGATCTATCACTAAAAGTGCCAGAGGTACAAACAGGAGAAACTATTATAAACAATGTCGAAGGTCCTGATGGACAGCACCTTTTACAATGGACTTCTCGTTTTAAGCGTTTTAATAAAACCATTACAATTGCAATGGCAGAAAATACAAATGCCCTATTATCTGCAATGCGTACTTTTAACTTGTATTTTGCACTGGCGGCTATCGCAATTCTAATGTTCTTATTAATAATTCAAGGTTTAATTGTACAGCGATCATTACGTTCACTCGCGGTAATAAAACAAGAGCTTAAGGCATTATCGACTGGAAAAATTAAAAACCTTTCCAAACAGGTACCGAGTGAAATACACCCACTGGTTAATGAAGTTAATCACTTATTACAACAGTTAGCGAAACAATTAAAACGCTCACGAAATTCAACAGGAAATCTGGCACATAGTTTGAAGCACCCCTTAAACCTGCTTATGCAATTAGCTGAATCAGAAGACATAAAACTCCCCCAAGCAGTACGTGATGAATTACTCTTCAATACCCAACAGATTAATCAACTCATGGAAAGCGAGTTAAAAAGAGCTAGATTAGTGGGTTCGTATGTTACCGGCCAACTATTTTCTCCTCATAAAGAACTGCCTGGATTAGTTAATGTTTTAGAGCGTGTTTACCATGATAAGGCACTAAGTATTCAATATAGCATTGCATCAGATATTAAGTTTGCAGCTGACCGTAATGACATGATGGAGCTTTTGGGCAACCTTTTAGACAATGCTTGCAAATGGTCTTCTGAGAAAGTTTATTGCGAAATTTATAAAGATAACTCAATCATAATTAAAATAGAGGATGATGGTTCTGGTTGCGATGAAAAGCAACTTTCATCTTTAACACAACGAGGTGTTAGAGTTGATGAGTCTACCGCAGGTACGGGCCTTGGCTTATCAATTGTTAAAGATATTGTAGAACTATATTCTGGTAAAATTGATTTTTCATCATCAAAATATGGAGGTCTATCTGTATCCATTAGTCTCCCATTAACTTAGCCTTAGAAGTTGATACCGTTGAAGAATAACGCCCTGTAAATCTAACAAAATCAAGTATGATCAAGTTAAGTTGTACAAAAAATAAAACTAATCATATATAAGGGGGCTAATGAAAATAATACTATAATTGTGCTAAACACAATTATTCAAACAGCCTGTTTAAAATACAAATCAACGAAAAAGAGGGGGGGTGGTCTTAAAAATACGGTATTTTTAAGACCACCCCCCCTCTTTTTCGACGATTTGTATGTTTTTATCTACAATTCAAGGAATAAACTAGCAGGATCTTCCAATAATTCCTTCATTTTTACTAAGAAACTCACCGCCGCCTGCCCATCAATCAAACGATGATCATACGATAATGCTAAATACATCATTGGGCGAATCACTACTTCACCATCTACCGCTACGGGGCGATCTTGAATATTATGCATACCTAAAATCGCGCTTTGTGGTGGGTTGATAATTGGCGTTGATAACATTGAGCCGAATATTCCCCCATTAGTGATTGAGAATGTTCCGCCTGTTAGCTCACTAAGCTCTAAATGTCCGCTACGTGCACGTGTTGCGTAGTCTCTAATGGCTTTTTCTATATCTGCGTTGCCCATGCTATCGGTGTTACGAATAATCGGCACGACTAAACCACGCTCTGATGATACGGCTACGCCGATATCGTAATAACCTTGGTAGATTATGTCGTTGCCGTCTATGCGTGCATTAACCTCGGGGTAGCGTTTTAAAGCTTCTGTTGCTGCTTTGATAAAAAAGGACATAAAGCCAAGTTTAATATCATGAGATTTTTGGAAACGGTCTTGATATTTACGACGTAAACGCGCAACTTCGCTTAAATCAACTTCGTTAAAGGTTGTGAGTATTGCCGCTGTGCTTTGAGCTTCTAACAAACGTTCTGCGATGCGCGCGCGCAATCTTGTCATCGGTACTCGGCGCTCTTCTCTACCTTCAGTATCGCTTGATGTTTGTGGGCTTGGTGTAGGAGCTGGTGTAGGTTTTGATGGTGCTGAGGCTGTTGCTACAGCAGTCGTTGTTTGCAGTGCCTTTTCTACATCTTCTTTTAAAATGCGACCATTTTTACCTGTGCCTGTTATTTGAGATTCGCTTAGGCTATTTTCTGCCATTAGCTTTCTCACCGATGGGCTGGCATTGCCTTCTGTCGTGGCTTCGGCTTTATCTTCAGCTTTAGAAGCTGTTGCTTCACCCTCTTCAAGTATGCCAATCACATCACCTGAATAAACCGTCGTGCCCTCTTCTGCAATGATTTTAGTCAGCACACCTGTTGCAGGTGCAGGTACTTCTAAAACCACTTTATCGGTTTCTAGTTCTAGTAAGTTTTCTTCTTCATTAACGCTGTCCCCTTCTTTGATTACCCAAGCGGCAATAGTGGCATCGCTGACTGATTCTGGTAATTGTGGTACACGTATTTCAATAGTCATTTTAT
>JALSLX010000138.1 GCA_026988095.1 Thiotrichaceae bacterium | reverse complement strand
GTTTCTAGTTCTAGTAAGTTTTCTTCTTCATTAACGCTGTCCCCTTCTTTGATTACCCAAGCGGCAATAGTGGCATCGCTGACTGATTCTGGTAATTGTGGTACACGTATTTCAATAGTCATTTTATTTAAATCTCGTTTGTATTATTTGTCTGTATTCTTCGTTTATTTAGTCAGTTTTAAAGCTTCGTTTACCAAAGCAGCTTGTTGTAATAGATGAACTTTATGCGAACCAACCGCAGGTGCTGCTGCACTTGGGCGACTTACACAGGTCACTTCATATTGGTCTTCTAATTTTCTATAACGGTGTTTAATACTGTCCCATGCGCCTTGATTGCGTGGCTCTTCTTGACACCACACTAGTTCTAATAATGCAGGGTAAGTTTTTAGGATAGTCGCTAATAATTTATCGGGAAAAGGGTAAAGTTGTTCAATACGAATCAATGCGGTGTCTGTGATATTTTCTTCGTTAGATTTTGCCAATAAATCGTAATAAACCTTGCCACTACACAGTACAATTCGTGTGATTTTTTCTTTAGATTTTTTGAAACGATCCTCGTCAATTATTGGGCGAAAGCTTCCATCCGTTAGTTCTTTCATGGTGCTAACTGCTGCAGGGTTTCTTAATAAGCTTTTGGGTGTCATTACTATTAATGGTCGTCGATACGGTCGAATCATCTGACGACGAATCATGTGAAAGGTTTGCGCTGGTGTACTTGGTACACAAATCTGCATATTAGATTCTGCACACATTTGCATAAAGCGCTCTAAACGCGCTGATGAATGCTCAGCACCCATGCCCTCATAGCCATGCGGTAAAAACATTACTAAACCACATAAACGCCCCCATTTACTTTCACCTGAACTAATAAATTGATCAATAACTACTTGTGCGCCATTGGCAAAATCACCAAATTGTGCTTCCCAAATTAGTAGAGTATTTGGAGATGAAGTCGAATAGCCGTATTCAAAAGCAAGTACTGCTTCTTCGGATAATACCGAATCTATGACATTGAACTTGCCTCGCTTTTCATTCTTTGTCTCATCTACCACGTGTCTTAAAGGAATCCATGCCTGACGCTTAACTTGATTATGCAAAACTGCGTGACGGTGTGAGAATGTTCCGCGCCCACTGTCTTGCCCGCTGATGCGAATATCATATTGTTCGGTCAATAAACTGGCATAGGCTAAATTCTCAGCGCAACCCCAATCGACGGGTCGTGTGCCTTCAACCATTTCCTCGCGCATTTGTAATATCTTTTTCACACGCGGATGTATTATGAAATCTTCTGGTACATTGTGGCAACGCTTTATAATTGTCTTTAGTTTGTCATGTTCAAAACGTGTATCGCCTTTGCTGGTCCAATCACGCCCTTTAAAGGCATCCCAACTCACTTTAAAGTGCTCTGGAACACTACTGTAATCTAGGGTATTTACCGCAGGCTGCCCAGCTGACAAACGATCTTTGTAGGCTTGGATGCGCTCTTTTGCATCGCTTCCTGATATTAAGCCTTCGTTACTTAACTTTTCTGCATACAACTCTTGCGTGGTTTTCATATTGCGAATTTTGGCGTACATGACTGGCTGCGTCATCGCAGGCTCGTCCGCCTCGTTATGACCATGACGACGGTAACAAACTAAATCAATCACAATATCTTTCTTAAACTGTAAACGATAATCCATTGCTACTTGTGCCGCAAAAATGACTGCTTCTGGGTCATCGCCATTAACGTGCAAAATCGGGGCGTTAATCATCTTTGCTACGTCTGTAGGGTAATAAGTACTACGACTATCAAACTGCGTGCTGGTGGTAAAACCGATCTGGTTATTTATAACGATGTGAATGGTGCCGTGAATACGGTAGCCGCGCGTTTGCGCCATATTAAAGGCTTCCATCACCACGCCTTGCCCAGAAAATGCGGCATCTCCATGTATTACCACACCAACAACTTGCCCGCCCTGATCATCACGTCGCTCTTGCCTTGCACGAACCGAACCACTGGCAACAGGGCCAACAATCTCTAAATGTGAGGGGTTAAATGCAAGCGACAAATGCATTGGGTCTTGGCTGGTTTGAATACTGCATGAGAAGCCTTTGTGATATTTTACATCGCCTGCGGCATCTCGGCTAATCTCTTCATCAATATTTGTACCTTCAAACTCTTTGAAAAGCTTGTCAGGAGATTTACCCATTATATTGATTAATACATTCAAACGACCACGGTGAGCCATCGCCAACACCATTTCACGTGTTTTCAAGCTGCCTGAGTGATGGATAATTTCATGCAAGAGTGGAATAAGGCTTTCTCCCCCTTCTAACGAAAATCGCTTTTGTCCTACGTATTTTTTATGGAGATAACGCTCTAATGTTTCTGCCGCTATTAAGTGATTGAGCAATTCACTTTTAATTTCATTATCAAATTTAGGGCGTGCTTGGCAAGGCTCTAATCGGCTTTGAATCCAACGTTTTTCGTCAGTATCCATAATATGCATATATTCTATGCCGATGCTTTCGGTGTATGTATTGCGTAGCGCACGAAAGATATTCCCCAGTGTCGGGGTTTCTTTCATTTGGAAACTGCCAGGGTCAAATAGCTTATTGCTATCAACCTTATCCAAACCATAGTTTTGTAATGTTAATTCTGGCAAATTGGGCTTCACTTCATTGCCCCGAAGCGGGTTCGTATACGCCACTAAGTGCCCTAATGAACGATAGCTATCAATCAGCTGTAGAACATGAACCTGCTGTCTTTCTGTTTCTAGCACAACATGGTCTATCTCGACGGCTTGTTGCCCTCTTTTCCCTGTGTGAAGTTTATCGGTGCGAAATTTATCACGCATATCAGAATGCGTTGCGCCGTTACGAAAATCTTCAGGTACAGGCATATCTGCAAAGTAGCGCTGCCAATCTTCACTAACGGAATTATTGTCTTTTAGGTAGTTCTCGAAGAGTAATTCAAGATAAACCGCATTTTCACCTTCAAGCGCGGTGTCCTGCGGATTGTTTGATGTATCGTTATTATTATTTTTATCTGTTTGTTGTGTCATTTCTTTGTCCAGTTATGAGGAAGACCCTCTTAAAAAGACTTTTAGTTTGCTATATAGAATGTGTCAAGGTAGATAATGAAAATAAGTTAAAATAAGTGATATTACTATACCACCCCCCCTCTTTTTCGATGATTTGTAACATCGTCTTTCGAATACAAATCATTGAAAACTAGAGACGAGATAATAAAATCATTGTTTTGAGTGCAAACTCTTACTCTAGCTCAAGCAGATTGATTAAAACATTAAACTGTCACGCACTCTCAACCACTACTTATTCCAATGGTCTCAGTAGATCCATAAGTTCATTTTGCCCAAATGATAATTTTTTTCCGCCTGTTCCCTTGTACATAGAATCGGCTATATCTTTCTTTTTTTCTTGAAGTTGAAGGATTTTTTCTTCTACCGTATCTTCGGTGAGTAGTTTATAAACAAAAACAGGTTTGTCTTGCCCGATACGATAAGCTCTATCAGTTGCTTGATTTTCAACCGCTGGATTCCACCAAGGATCATAATGAATCACTGTATCGGCAGCGGTTAAGTTTAAACCCACACCTCCTGCTTTTAGGCTGATTAAGAAAACACTCGCATTGCCATTTTGAAAAGCATTTATTGCATCTTCACGCTTTCGTGTTTGCCCCGTGAGTTTGCTATAGCTAATTTCTGCTTTATTTAATGCTTTTTCAATAATAGCCAACATCGTAGTGAATTGTGAAAATATGAGAATTTTACGGCCTTCATCAACCATTTCAGGCACCATCGTCATGAGCATTTCAAGTTTTGCAGATTCTTTTACCTTTTTAGCTTTGGCTAGTTTAACTAATTGTGGATCACAACAAACCTGTCGTAACTTTAATAAGGCATCTAAAATCATGATGTGACTTCGTGCCAAGCCTTTTTTACTGATTTCATCACGTACTTTTTTATCCATTGCCAAACGAACCGTCTCATACAAATCTCGTTGCTTGCCGGTCAGGGAGACTTTCCTTATTATTTCTGTTTTTTCAGGAAGCTCTTTTGCCACCAAATCTTTAGTGCGACGAAGCATAAAGGGTTGTATACGCTTTCTTAATTGTTCTGAGCGTGTGGTATCACCATTTTTTGCTATCGGTGTCCTAAAGAGTTTTGTGAACTTTTCATGCGTACCGAGATAGCCAGGCATAATAAAATGAAACATAGACCAAAGTTCACCTAAGTGATTTTCAATAGGTGTACCTGTTATACATAAACGATGATTTGCTTTAATTTTAAAAATGATTTGTGTGGTCTTGGATTTAGCATTTTTAATGGCTTGTGCTTCATCTAGCATCAAATAATGAAAAGCTTGTTCGGTATAAATTTCTGTATCTCTTATCATTAACGGATAGGTTGTTAAGATCAGATCATAGTCATTTATCTTTGAGAATTTTTCTTTACGATCGGGGCCTTGTAATATTAATATTTTTATCTCTGGGGTGAATTTCTCCACCTCATTTTTCCAATTGCTCATCAAGCTTGTAGGCGCGATGACTAAACTGGGCAATTGTGCACGCCCTGTTTTTTTCTCTAATAAGATACTGCATAATGCTTGGAGTGTTTTACCCAGGCCCATATCATCTGCAAGTATGCCATTGAGTTGATATTCACGTAAAAACTGCATCCAGTCGTAACCGCTGGTTTGATAGTCACGTAAGGTTGCCTTTATGCCTTCTGGCATTGGGGCTTTTTTTATTCCTGAAAAATTATTAATCTTATCATTTAGTGCTTTAAGCTCATCAGCCCCTTTCCAGCAAAGTTTAGGATCATTTAATAAATCCCCATAGTGCAAACCCGCGTGCTTAGAGAATTCCAAGTTGCCTTTTTTATTTAGTGAGGCCGTATCATAAAGCTCCACTATAGAGTCTAATATTAACAGTAAGCGCTTGCTCGGGATTTTCACCCATTGGTGGGCGCTTATATTGAGTAATTCATATTCTTTTTGTTTCAGCGATTGGTGTAATAACTCGGTATTTTTATAACGAGAAATCAACTCAACAACCAGTGGAAGCATATTGATTTTTTTACCGCCTAGTTCAAAACCAAGACTCATTTCAAACCAGTCACCACCCTCTGATTCTTCAAGTTCTGCTTGCCATTCATCGATGTATTCAATCTCAAGAGAGTAACTATCATCAATGGTAATATTCCAACCTTCAGCCTCTAACTTTGAAAGTTCCAGAGTCTTGAAAACATCCCAATTTTGTATACTTTCAGCGAGGCTATACTCACCATACATTGCCATATCCAAAATCCCATAAGGTGATAGTTCTGGGTCAAGAGACTTTAATCCACTACGCTTGAGTCGCGCCAGAGCCTGATTTTGAGAAGTATTATCGTGATGTATTCGGTATTGTATTTTGTTTTCTATTTTTGTCGTTAATGTCTTGTTTAACTCTTCTAAGGTATCAGGCTTAACTATTATTCCCTCATATTCAAAAGATGCACTCGCTAAATGTAACAACCGTGATTCTCCATTTTCAATGGGAATTGGCACAGCGTGTAATTTCAAATGACAAATAGGGGGGGTTTTAATGTCTATTCGCTTAATATCAGTCTGCCCTGGGAGGGGTAAATCAGCTTCTGGCAGGAGAGTAATGAGCTTTTCACTGACTTGATCAGCCATTTCTTTGGGTAGATCGGGAGCATCTAAATGATAAATAATTTGATCTACTGTTAAAGAGTCGTGCTTAACCAAACCAAATTCTTTATTGATATCATCATAGTAATGAAAGCTTTCTACAGTATATAAACCATGGCTAACAGGGTCTGTTTTAAATCGAGAGATCAAATGACTATTTTTTTCTTGCCAATATAAGTTTATTTTTCTGGGTAAGCCTTCCTTTAAAGGCGAGGATTTTTGAGTTTCCCAAAAGCATCGCCCCGTTTTAAGTAGCTGTTTAAGTACCACCTCACCATATTCACCTGATAAATAGAAAGCACTCCCTAACTCATAATAGTCTTCTTTATTACTTTCTAACCCTTTTAATGCGTTTACAATATCTTCATCTAAATATGTGCAGAACACATTTGAATAACTATTAACGGCAACTTCATCAAAAAAATTTAGTTTATATTCTTTACCATATCCTCCTTTTTTCAGTTTTTTGGCTTTATAGATATTGACAACTAGTCCAGAGTTCTCGAAAGAAAATTGACTTGTGAAATAGCTTATAATGTAAATCACATGGCTTTGATGATTTTGCTCAGGAGGTATTACATAATTTTCTAAACTCCCATCTTTATTCTCTTTTTCTGACTCAGAAATAAACTTAAACCAGTCATCAATTTTTTTCTGATCTGTTAATTCTGGCGTTTTATAATCAGCTTGCTTTGTATCTGTTGAATATAAATAAGCAAATAATAGCGCAATACCGTGTTTACAATCAGCATAAACAGGGCAGTCACAGGTGGATTCTACTTCAGTTGAAAACAAATCTGACTGAATCTCCAATTCACATTGATAAACATTACCCCGTGAACCTGACACTACCCCAGATATTTTTAGACTTCCATCCCCTAATTTATCAGCTGGAGATAGTGATAGTACTTTATTCTTAACAAAGTAGTCTTTCCCTCGATTTATTGTTTTATAACCAAAGTCAGCCATTAATACTTCAGGATCTATATCAATATCCCTAAGTAATACTTTATCTTGTGTATCCATACTGCGTTACTTTCCTTTTTTATTCTGCGCACCATTGTTATAACTAGCACCTAAAATCCTGCAAACAAAACCCTAAACTCAGCCCCTGGCTTAGTATTAATCACATCAATTTTGCCGTTCATGCCTACCACCATTTGATGTACTAGTGCTAAGCCTATGCCTGTGCCTACGGTTTCTCGCGTTAGTTCGCTCTCGGTTCTGTAAAACAGGTCGAATATTTTTTTCATCTGCGTTTTATCGACACCTTGCCCGTAATCTCTGATGCTAAACTGTACTTTTCCACCTTTAGATATTTTACAGTTCAGTTCGATTATTTTCTGCTCTGCTTTTAGTGAAAATTTAATCGCATTATCGACAAGGTTAATCATAATTTGACTAAACCAATCTTCATCAACTTTGATCATTTGGTTTTTCACTTTATCGTCACAATGAATTTTAAATGCAAAACCAGCGTGTTTGATTTGGGTAGATACTTTTGAACGAATCCCATCAATCAACTCTACCACTGTTATTTCTTTGAGTTCTGGTGTTTGTTTATTGCGTGTCACGCGTGCTAAATGGAGTACGTTATTAATCAGGCGTGATAAACGCTCACTTTCATCAAATATAAAGTCGTAATAGCTTTTCTTTTTTTCATCGCTTGCCCAGCCTTCACGCAACATTTCGGAGTACATCCTGATTGATGTTAAGGGTGTTTTTAATTCATGGCTAACAGCAGAAACAAAATCTTGCTGTTGGTTGGCAAGGTTAATCTGCCCAAGCCCTAAGCGATACATAAGATAAAATCCTGCACACAATACCGAGCCGAGCAATAAACTCAACCATAATATAATCTTGCCCCCTGCTCCTACTGGCAACTGCCTCACGCTGAAAAGCAATTGCAATTCACTTAACGGGGCTGACAATCGTGTTTGGTATAATAGTTCTCCGTTCAGTTCTCCACTCTGTTTATTATTGCCTGATAAATAACCTTGTGATCCGTTTGCTGAAAAAGCGGATAGAATATTGCCTTGATAACTCACCAATAAATCACTCATTTGTGACAGTGCTGTTTTACGAAAGCTGGTATTTATTATGCTTTCTAAGAAAGGTTTTTGTTTGATGAGTAAACCTTGAATAGTGCGTTTTTCATTTAGCCAAACATTTCTAAACAGTACAAAGTGACCACTGTTTAGTTGACTAAATTCAAAAGGGTCAATTGAGCTTTCAAAGGTACGAATCCTTATATTCCTATTATTAACTTTTGCAGGAGGCGGACTAGTAGCACCTACAGATTCTGCCTCCATTGAGGCACGAGTCTGAATGTCTAATTCTTTGAAGCTAGGTTTAGCCACTTTAGCTTGAGGTATGCGCTTTTCAGGCAGTACATTTTTTTCTTTTCTTGCTCGCTTGCTTAACTTGTTTTCTAATAGTTTTTTACTATTTTGAACCCGCTGTTTTTGCATATTTTGGGAGTAGGTTTTTTTAAGTTTTAAATCCTCTAAACGCCCTAGCTTATTTTTTTGTTGTGCTAATTTTGGTGCTTCCGTTTTTAAACGATCAAATGCTATTTGTGCATTTGATTCTGCGGGAATACTCTCGATATTAGGTGAGTCACTTTGATAGTTTGAAGCACGTTCTAATGATGGTTCACTAGCACCGAGTAAACTACCAAGGATTGTTGCACTCTCGTTCTTTTTTGACAAGCCACCTGTTGAACTATCATAAGAGCTTCCAGCATTTAGTGCTTTATCAAACTCTTTTGTATTAATTCTAGATACTCTAGGAGAGGTTATTGACGGAGCTTTCACCAAACTATTTCGGCTTAATATTTGTTGAATTTTATTTTGTAGTTTTGTTCGCTCTATTAATTCTTCATCTGCAATGCCATATATATCACCGTTGGTATCGAGCTTTATCGCCTCTGGTAACAAAGGTGTTTTGAGTTTACCTTGATTATCAATTTGAAAATAACCCACCAAACCCGGTATTTCTGATTCGACAGGGTAATTAGACAAAGGTGAGCGTTGAAGAAGATTTGCTTTAGGATCACCGGCAATATTTAAAAAAGAATAATCAGTGAATGAGCGCTGTTCTTCAATGTCGATTAGGCGCAAAAGCTCGCTATCGATACGGCTAGATAACTCATCAGCCATGAGTTGATGTTGGTGAAAAGTCTCCCACTTTAATCGGCTGTAAGATTGCTGAATCAAGATTGCGGTAGGAATCGCTAAAGCAAAGAAAAACAACAATAGCCAATGGCGTAGTTTTTTCTTATCTAATCCTGTGAGTGTGTTTTTTAACATTGGTTAATATTTTATCAGCCCAGCAATTTATAACCCGCACCACGCACCGTAACAAGGTATTGTGGAGTACTGGGGTCTGCTTCAATTTTACGGCGTAGTTTAGCCATGTGAATGTCTACCGTGCGAGTTTCTAATTCCAAATCACTGGCATAACCCCACACTTTATTCAAAAGCTCATCACGCGATACGGGTCGTTCTGAATTTGCGTGTAAGTATTGTAGGATTTCTATTTCTCTTCGAGTGAATGATTGTATCTCACCTGAACGCTCACAAGATAGATTGAGACAATCTATCACCACATCATCGCCTAGCTGGATTTTTTGACTTTGAGTTTGTAGCGTCGCTGTTCGGCGTAACACCGCCTCTACCCGCAAGACTAATTGAGCGACTGAAAACGGTTTAGAGACATAATCATCTGCACCCAATGTTAAACCTTCAATAATATCAGCATCACTACTTTTTGCGGTGAGCATTATGATGGCTTGCTCACGGCTTTGCTCTCTGATTCGATTGCATATTTCAAATCCATTCATTCCTGGGAGCATGACATCCAGTAATATCAAATCAAACTCACCTGTTAAGGCTTTAGCTAAACCTTCATCGCCTTGGTCAGCAAAATCAACATCATAACCATGATAGACAAATACATCGATCAAGCCTGTACGGATAGCGACTTCGTCTTCAACTATTAAAATACGTGTTTTATTTTTATCGTTCATTTTATTTCATTCATTTCTGGCATCTAGCAAAGTTTAACAAGTTCTTGTCTTACCTATGTAAATTATAAGTAAAGATTTATCTAAAAGCTTTTACATAAATCTGTCTATTTATTCATCCATTGCAAATCTAAACTGTGTATATCGCGGTGATAACTGACATTCATTGCCACTTAACAACAAACACATTGGAGAATGACCTAATGAAGAATAAAACAACACCTCTTCTTGCTAGAAGCCTATTTATTGCATCAGTAGCAACTGTAGCACTTATCCCAACTATACAACCCGTCTTTGCTAAAACAATGGTAGTAAACCAGACAATGCAAGAACCAACAACAATGAATAGCATAAAACAAATTGCTCAGCAGAACCCCAAAATAGAGGTAGTTTTTGTTTTGGACACGACTGGCAGTATGAGCGGATTAATTCAAGCGGCTAAAGAAAAGATTTGGTCTATTGCCAGTACCCTCGCTACTGGGCAAGCATCAAATAAAAACACGCCTGATATAAAAATGGGTTTAGTGGCTTATCGTGACAGAGGTGATGCCTATATCACCAAAACTACACCACTCTCTACGGATTTAGATTCGATGTATTCAACCTTAATGGATTACAAAGCAGGCGGAGGTGGGGATAGTCCAGAAAGTGTTAATAAAGGTTTATACGATGCCGTACATAAGATGCTTTGGAGCCAAGATGAGAGCACCTATAAAGTCATATTTTTAATTGGTGATGCACCTGCTCATATGGATTATCAGAATGATGTTAAATATCCAACCACTATCGCCAAAGCTCTTAATAAAGGCATTATCATCAATGCTATACAAAGTGGTCAGAATAGAAAAACAACAACAAACTGGCAACAAATCGCCACATTAGGTCAAGGTGACTACTTTCAGGTAGATAATAGTGGCAATGCTGTTGCTATCGCTACACCGTTTGATAAAAAGTTGGCTGAATTATCAGTAGAATTAGATAACACCCGCGTTTATTACGGTAATAAAAGAGTACAGCTTAAACAGCGTAAAAAGGTAGCGGCATCTAATAAGCTCCATAGTGAATCAAGCGTAAAATCACTTGCTCGTCGTGCCGCTTACAACACATCTGCCAGTGGTAAAAGTAACTTTTTAGGCGAAGGTGAATTAGTCGATGCGATTAGTAGCGGAGCGACTTCACTTGCCCATATTGATAAAAATGAATTACCAAAAGCAATGCAAGCAATGAAACCTGAAGCACAAAAACAATATGTTTTAGGAAAAGCTAAGAAACGTAAAGCGCTTAAAAAACACATCAGACAATTAACCGAAAAACGTGATTCTTTTTTGAAAAAAGAAGTCGCTAAAACAGGTGCTGATAAAAATTCATTTGATGCACAAATATTCGGTGCAATTCGTGAACAAGCGGCAAAAAAAGGGCTACTTTATGATGAGGCTGATGCAAAATACTAAACGTATCAAATTTAACATCAGCCGCCACTCGTCATACTGGTAAAGCAGTATGACGAATTTATCATTAATTTAGAGTTTAGAAAATTGAAGTGCTACACTCGTACTTAATGAACAAAAAAATAAACAATGGTCAAACACAAATAAGTAGTTATCAAAAATCACTGCGTTTATTCTGGCGCGAGCTATATTCAACAGGCGGTAAAACGCTCTACAGCCAACAAGAATTCGGCCCTAACAAACCTGATTGGATAAACATCGAACATATCTTCCCAATGGCATGGGTGGTAAATGCACTAAAATGTGAAGACCGACGTGATTGTCGTTACCGTAACAAGCAATTCAACTTTATAGAATCTGATTTACACAATCTCTACCCCAGCCGACGAGACCTCAACCTATTACGTGCAAGCCATGGTTTTGGAAAAGTAAAAGGTGAGATACGACTCTTTGGCTCTTATAATTTTAAAATAGATAAAAAAAGACGCATCGTAGAACCTGCTCCAGCCAGCCAAGGCGAAGTTGCCCGTGCTATGTTTCATATGTCTACAAGTTATGATTTGAAAATATTCTCTCGCCAAGCTGAAACACTCGCTTATTGGAGTAAAGTTGACCAGCCCAGCAAAGAAGAAATGCGCCGTAATGATTTGATTGAGCAGTTACAAGGGACACGTAATCGATTTATAGATTATCCAAAAGAAATTGAAATAAGCATCAAAAGTTAATCCTTTAAAGAGTCTCTGATTATTAAAGGCTTGTGTTATATTCATCAATATTTCTTGAATATTTAGGCTCAATTTCTATGTACGGAAAAATCAGCTCCACATCTAATCTATTAGGCTCTTATAAAATGATGGACGTGGCACTACGCTACAGCAAATTTGTTCCACGTGTTTATAATCTAGCAAAATCATTAGGATTCACTCCAGGAAAAATCATGCCATCGCGTGCCTTTTGTTCCGATGAAAGTCAGGGCTATCCTGTTATTTTAATAGCCAAACACTTTGGAGCATTTCCATTTAATCATGGGTTAGTTGGCGGAATGATATCAACCGATCGACATGGTCCTCATGCACATCACGGTAAAGATTTAGTCATCATCCACGCCAGCCATGTTGGCTACGACCCACATTCGGGTAAGTTTGGCGTATATCGGCGCTTACAAACAGAAGGAACCACCGAAACGACCAGTTGCGGTAAAATATGTGGCACGCTGGATTGGTATCAAAATGAATATCACTTTGCGCAAAATAATATTTTACTCACAAAAAATGATGGTAACTACCAAGTATTAATAGATAACCTCCTTCTTCACAATGATCGTTCACAAGGTTTGATGCTCAATTTAGAACAGCTTGTCGAACAAAATAGTCAAGATAAAATCATCGCTATAAAAAGCCTAAGCACCTCAAAGGTATTTCCATTAGCCAATGATATATTGGAAAAAATTCGAAAAAATAATCAAGCAGAGCCTTTAGAAGAAGGTGAAACAAAGGCCATAGGTAATAACCTCACACCAGATCTATTCTATTTTAAGCGCCAATCAGACGATCATATGGATAGAAACCTCATCACAGCTATGCCCTATATCGTTACAGATAAACACCCGGCACTTAAAGCGGCACAGGTTAATACTCAAGTTGAGTTTGATCATGCTTTTAGAAGTGTGATTCAAGAACCTGAGTATCAAGGTAAAAAAGTATTATTTATTTCTGGTTTAAACGTCGATATATCTCCCGAAAAAGGGCAAATATTTCCACTGACAAAATTTATTCCATGGGCTGCATACCATCAAACAACTGATGGTAAACATGAAACATGGGAGCAAGCTGAACTCTACGAGCGTTTAAAAGCACAGCCCTACGATAACCCTGATCAAGTTAATCTTGAAAATGCTATAAAAGACATGGAAGAACTACAGGAAATAGTTTTACCCTTTTAAATTGTCACCCGCTTTTTTGAGGTTTTGTAATGACAGGAAATTATTAATCAACATTTTACATTGATTATTTCACATTGAAGAATAACCCTATGAAACCCACACAGACATTCTCATTTAACGGACGTGATAACACTAAAATATCAGCGTATTCTTGGCGACCAAATACTGATCAAAGTACATGGAAAGGCATTATACAAATTGCTCACGGCATGGCAGAACACGCCTTGCGCTATGGGCGTTTCGCTAAAGCTTTAAATGATGCAGGCTATGCCGTTTATGCACATGACCACCGTGGGCATGGTAAAACTATCCCGATTGTTACCAGCCAAAATGAACAAGGTTTCTTTGCTGAAAAAGACGGTTGGGCTTTAGTTGTTGATGATACTTTTATCCTCAATCAAAAAATAAAAGCCGATCACCCTACTCTTCCCATCACTTTATTTGCGCACAGCATGGGCACATTTATATCTCAACAATACGTCGCCGAACACGGTGACACATTGGCGGGCTTAATACTCTCTGCCAGTATCGACAATGCAGGGTTCTTGCGAAACATCGGTTTAATTATTGCAAAAATAGAACGTCTAAGAATTGGCGCAAGAGGACAAAGTAAACTCCTCAACACCATGAGCTTTGGTGACTTTAACAAACCCTTCAAACCCAACCGTACAGAGTTTGATTGGCTCTCACGTGATAACACCGAAGTAGATAAATACATCAACGACCCACTCTGCGGATTTATCGTCACCACACAGTTATGGATTGATCTACTCCAAGGGCTAGGCGTAATGGCACAGCCATCTACACGCGCACGTGTACCAAAATCATTACCTATTCTACTTATCACAGGTGGCGATGACCCTGTTACACAAAATGGTAAAACAATTGATGCGCTAAAGCAGGCTTATGAAAAAGCAGGTGTTAAAAATGTATCAAGCAAAAAATATGCAGCTGGAAGACATGAAAGCCTTAATGAAACTAACCGCGATGAAGTAACAGCGGATATTATTGATTGGTTGAAAGGCATCTGATGCCCTTTACAGCATAAGATCAAATACAAAACACCGAAAAACAGGGGGGGGTGGGCTTAAAATCAGGCTTTTTTATTAAGTTTTAATGACCACCCCCCCTGTTTTTCGATGTTTTGTAGATTCCTTTTAGTTGACATATTGTCAATACTTGTTACTATTGACAATATGTCAACTAAAAGGAACAACTTTTGCATGTAATCTCAAGAAAACCATTCAAAGATGCCACTATACAATTTCCAAATCAAGCAGATGCACTTGATAGGGTTTACAAGATATTGCGAACAGGAGATTTCAGTAAGCCAGATGATCTACGTAATATTTTTCCTTCACTAGATAATTTCAAGTACAAAGATAAGTGGTGGGTTATTGATATTGGCGGCAATCATTTACGACTAATTACTTTTATAGAGTTTAAAGATAATCGTTTATTCGTAAAACATATCGTTACACATGCAGAATATGACAAGCTTTGTAAGCACTACGCTAAAAATAGAGAACGGTGAATATTATGGGTTTTGAACAAATAAAATTAAAAGCTGATGCACTTTTTTCAGAGGCACACTTTATAACTGATATTAAAACCAATAAAGAATATCAAATTGCATTGGCGCTTATGGATGATTTAATCCAAGACTATGACAAACAACGCCCGTTAATTGAAATACTCTCTAACTCAATCGAACGCTGGGAAAATACTACAGATGAATTTAGTGAATTTAACCAGCGCATCAAAGCCTTAGACGGTGTTGATACCTTGAAACTACTCATGGAACAACACAAACTTGGTATTGCCAATGTACCCGAAATTGGTTCGAATACATTGGTATCTAAAGTTTTGAATGGTAAGAGGAATTTAACACGTAATCATATTGAAGCTTTGAGTAAGCGCTTTGGGGTAAGCCCTGCTTTATTCTTTTAGCGAGCTTGCCGTTTCAAGTCTTTTCTTGAAACGTTCAACTCGATTATGTCGCCGTCTTTTTGGCGACGTGGTGGTATAGCAGACGACGTTAGATTCAAGATAATCTCTTGTAGGCTGGATAAGGTACATCATCCAACAAATCTATGAACCGACTACTATGATCATGTCGGATGACGCTATGCTTATCCAACCTACCGTGCTTTATTGTCACCACACAGTTATGGATTGATCTACTCCAAGGATTAGGCACAATGGCATTAGCTTCAACCTGTGAAAATGTATCAAGCAAAAAATATGCAGGTGGAAGACATGAAAGCCTTAATGAAACTAACCGCGATGAAGTAACAGCGGATATTATTGATTGGTTGAAAGGCATCTGATGCCCTTTACAGCATAAGATCAAATACAAAACATCGAAAAAGAGGGGGGTGGTCTTAAATCAGAGCATTTTTTAATGCCACCCCCCTCTTTTTTCGATGATTTGTATAGAAAACTAGATTATAACGCCTTAGAAACAATCTCAAAAACATCCCCACTCAAACCATCTTGTGCTTTAATCCGCTCCAACTGCTCACGCATCAGCACCGAACGTCCTGCTTCATACTGCCTCCAATTCATCAATGCTCTAACCATTCGTGATGCCACTTGTGGGTTCAACTTATCTAATTCTAAAACGCGGTCTGCGTGGAATTGATAGCCCGAACCATCAGCATTGTGGAAATTGACGGGATTACCCATCGCGAATGCACCAATTAATGAGCGCACTTTGTTTGGATTTTTTATACTAAACAGTTTGTGACCCATCAAGGCTTTTACATTGCCTAAAGTCTCTGGCAATGAGGAGGTCGCTTGCATGACGAACCATTTATCCATCACCAAGGTATCGTGTTGCCATTGTTGTTCAAAATCACTGAGGGCTTGTTCACGTTGTGGGCATTGAATGCTGGCGAGTACACTTAGCGCTGCTAGTGTATCGGTCATGTTTTTTGATTGACTAAACTGTTGGTAGCATTGCTCGTGGATGTTGGGATCGCTGATCTCACCTAAGTAGCCTAAACAGGTATTTTTAAGGCGACGCTTGCCGATACTTGTGGCATCTATCGAGTATTCACCTTGCCCACTTTGCAGTGAATCGTATGTGCTTTCAAAGGATAAACGTAAGCCTTGTGCAAGTGTTTTTCTCAGTAACTTTCTTACTTGATGGATTGCATCTGGGTCTGCTAGTTCTACCATTTCTGCTAGGTCAGCTTCTGATGGTAATGTGAGTGCTTCTGCGCGCAAGGCGGGGTCTAGCGTTTCATTTTCTAGCAGTGCCTGATAGGCATCAATCACGTTAGGCGCTACGCCGTAGGCATCACCTTTTGCGTGTTTGTCTAGCATATCAAGCATGAGGCTTTTAGCTAAACGCTGGCTGGCTTCCCAGCGATTAAAGTCATCATTATCATTTGCCATTAAGAAGATATTAT
>JALSLX010000137.1 GCA_026988095.1 Thiotrichaceae bacterium | reverse complement strand
TTCTCTATTTCTATTAATTTGAGAAAAATTAAGGATAATAAAAACTAAAAACCAAAAAATGGAGGTTCTGCAACCTTGGGCAGAGTGAATTCAGAAGGGTATTCAACACTGACAAAATATAATCCGCAAGCTGGGGCTGTTATTCCTGCTTGAGTACGATCTTTTACCTCTAATAGTTGTGAAAACCATTCTATAGGTCGTCTACCATCCCCTACTTCAAACAAGCTACCGACAATGTTCCGTACCATGTGATGTAGAAAAGCATTCGCGACTATATCGACGTAAACAAATTTGCCTTCTCGCGATACTGTAATGCTTTGCAACTCTCGCATGGCATGTTTTGCTTGGCAACCTGCCGCTCGAAAGCTAGAGAAGTCATTTTCACCTAGCAAAAGTTGTGCGGCATCATGCATATATTTTTCATTAAGTGTATCGCGATACCAACAGACTTTTTTGTGTAAGATGGCAGGGCGTATTTGATGATCAAGAATGATGTAGCGATAGCGTCTGGATTGCGCCGAGAAGCGCGCATGAAAATCATCACTTATCGGTTGAATCCACCGAAGCGCTATATTATATGGCAAGTTTGTGTTGCAACCCATACGCCAAGATTTTTCATCACGCACGGCATCAGATTCAAAATGAATGACCTGCCCTATTCCATGCACGCCGCTATCGGTCCTACCTGCGCAAGTAAGTTCTATTGGGTGATTGGCAACGCTAGACAGGGCTTTTTCGACTTCTTCTTGTACTGATGGCGAGTCTTTGAGGCGTTGCCAGCCACAGTAATCTGTTCCATCATATTCTATGCAAGCTGCGTATTTCATAGCGTGATTATAACTGCTGATTCTAACTATTGCGCGCACAAAAAAGCCGGAATATATCCGGCCTTTTCATTAGTTAGCAATGTAACTACTTTTCTATTAGTTACTAGCCTGTACTATGCAGTAACTCTTCCGCAGCACGCTTTTGGTCATCGCTACCATCTTGCATAACTTCTTCTAAGGTACTTCTTGCTCCTTCGATGTCACCCATATCAATGTATGCCTTTGCTAAATCTAGCTTTGTATCAATTTGAGTTTCTTCGATGACATCAGCCTCATCATCATCTAAGTCTAAAAACGATAGATTATCGTCAAAGTCTGCTAAAAGATTATCTTCAAAGTCGTTATCTGATAGTGCGTCTATTTCATTACTTTCATTACTTTCATTGCTTGAAGCTTTGTATGCATTATCTTCTGGCATGATTTTATCAAAGTCTTCTGAATCAATATCTAAACTCAGATTGGTAATATCTAAATCATCATCAAGGTCAGCAACTAGATCCGTTTCTAAGTCATCTTTTAGATCAGTACCGAAATCAATATCTAGCGCGGTGTCTAAATCAGAACTTGAATCAGACTTTATATCCGTATTTAACTCAGCAAAGTCAAGTCCTTCAGGAAAATCAAGATCATCACTCGCGTCAAGTAAATCATCTAGTGAATCCACTTCATCCATTTCGATTGAACCAATTTCTTCAAATTGATCACCAGCAAGACTTGCTTCAGCATCAAAATCGTCGTCACCCACATTTTCCGATAATATATCATCAAGATTAAAGTCTTCAAGGTCATCATCAAGATCCAGGCCATCAATGTCTATATCAATATCTTCAGACACATCATCAGCCAGTGCCGTACCTGCCACCATGGCAACGCCTGCTGCTCCTGCTATACCAGCTACAGCGCCACTAAATAGGTTACTTGCTGGATTTAGTGTACGACCCCATTCAGCAATATCTTCTAAATATTTTTCTTTATCCTTTGATTCATGATTAATGAAAGCTTTTGCTTCTACTTCAAATGACTCAACATCACCTGCCGCTTTATAGTTTTCAAGCAATTTAGCGCGGTAAGCCATATTATCTGGATTCTTATCTATCGCTTGTTTAAGCTCTGACTCAGCTTGGTCATGCAATCCGTAAACGATGTAGACATCAGCTTCTTGAAGTACGTCTTCCTCTCCATTATCTGCTGTCAGGTCTATATCTTCTTCTACTGGCTCTTGGATTATGTCATCATGAGCAACAAACTCTGATGTATCAATCATTGAATCATCAAGATCAAATTCTTCTACTGTATCATCAATATCAGCATCATCCATTCCATTATCTATTTCGATAGAGCCAAATTCTTCGTAATCAGTATCTTTACGACGACGCATGTACCACATACCACCAAGACCTAAAAGACCTAATAAAGCACCTGAACCTAACACTACGGGTGACTGAAGCATTGATAGAATATCTGTTTTTGGCTCGACTACCTCATCTGCAAAGGCCGGAGCTTGTTGTGCAACTTCTGCTGGCTCCGCTACAGCTACTGGTTCAACTGCTGGAGTTATTTCAATTTCTGGCACTACTGCTTCAGGATTTTGTGGTCGTACAATCACGCCTTCATCACCTGCAAGTTCATTAGCAATTTGATCTTGAAGGTCTGTACCATTAGTGACTTCTTCTGCCGATGTAGATGTAGAAGCCTCTATTTGTGCGACTTCAGGTATTTGACCTTCAGATTGTGGTGATGTTCCTGCTGCTACTTCTTGGAGCTTTGCAAGTTGCTCACTTTTCAGTGTTATTAAACGGTTTTTATTACGTAGTAATGATTCAAGTTCTGAAACACGTGACTTCAACTCTTCATTTTCTTTTTGTTTAGAGGTTAATGATTCGTTAGTTAGCATTAGCTTCTGGTTTAAAGCTGCAATATCAGCTTTGCCTGATTCACCAGCATTGTTGCTAACGGAGTCATTTGTGCCTGCAACAGTCATACGTGCTTGCTGATTACTAGCAACTTGCGTAGCACTCTTTGAGCCAGAACCTTTGCTTGCAATTGCTGTACCACGTGCCTTCTTCCATTCACGTGCTTGTGCGACTATCTGCGCTTTTGCTCTCTTCGAGTTTAATGCTCTTGCTTCTTGAAGTGATGGACGTTTTAACAACACACCCGACTTCAAGTTATTGATATTATTGCTTGTAAACGCACGTCGGTTTTTCTCAAATAATGCAATCATCATCTGTTCGCTACGAATACCACGATAACCTAAACGCTTTGCCACTTTAGAAAGTGTATCTCCACGTCTTACACGATATGTTCTAGCTGAAGAAGCATTAGTCGCTCTCACTCGTTGCTGTGTTTGTTGTGCTAGCACTCTGCGAGCATCTGCTGCGAATTTTTGTGCTGCTGTTTGCGGCGCACGTCTAGCTTGTTGAGCTTGACGCTGAGCCTGTACTTGGCGTTGCGCCTGAGCTTGTCGACGTTGCTGTGCAACTCTTTGTTGCTGAGTCATCTGAGGTGTTCTTGCTACTGGACGAGTTATACGTCCCTGAGCTTTAGGCTCTGCGCGAACACCTGCATTATTACTTGCGATAGCTGTATCTGCTCGTAGCAATACAGGCGGATCAAGTAATACTGTGTATTCTTTTAGGAGTTGCCCGTTTGGCCAACTCACTTCTAATAAGAAATTTAAGAAAGGCTCGTTAATTGGCTGATTAGAGCTTACCAATATAACAGGGCGACCGTTTTGAACCGTTGTTCTAAAGCGAATGCTATTTAAAAAAGCAGGTCTATCAATACCTACTCGGTTAAATACTTCAGGAGATGCGACACGAACTCGAAGATTCTTTGCTTCTGCTGCGCTTGTTGATAGTAAGTTAATCTTACCTCTAAACGGTTGATTCAAACTCGAATTAGATTCAATGTCACCTAAGCTCAATGCATTTGACACTGTTGTTGGTAGCGCCATTGCTAATGTTATGGCTAGGCTCAAGGCTTTCTTATTCACTATTATTCCCCTTATTATTATTTGTACACTTTATTAAAAAGTACACTGTGAATCCATTCACTGTTTATGCTCATTGTTACTTTTATTAGCAACTGGCAACAACATTCCTGTGACTCATAATATCGCAACTTATTTTTATTAATTAAAATTGCAAAACATGGTTAAAAATCAAAATATTAGTTTTTGAAAATTTGTCTGCTTTTAATAATTCTTACCTTAAATAAGAATTAATTCCCCGCAAGTCTTCAATTACTAATTTATAGGGTGTATTTATATCAAAGGTATGATTAATCAAAACTGAACAAATCAATTAATTGTCATTTTTTGTCTAAAAAAAAGCCGATATTGTCACAAACTGACAATATCGGCTAAGTACTGGGTATTTTTATTAGCTAAGTTATTGAAACAACCAGCCATATTTCTTCAATAAATGAATAATTATAAATAGTCTCTAATCAAAACTTCTGCAATTTGAATGCTATTTAAAGCGGCACCTTTTCGCACGTTATCCGACACTACCCATAGGTTTAAGCCACTATCGTGTGAAATATCTTCACGAATACGTCCAACAAAGGTGGCATCTTTATTGGCAGCATCTGACACCGCTGTTGGATAGCCACCCTCTTTACGCTCATCGATGACTTCTATACCTGGTGCATTATTTAATAGCTCTGTTGCTTGCTCCGCAGTGAGTTTATCTTGTGTCTCGATATGCAATGCTTCTGAATGACCAAAGAAGACAGGCACGCGTACCGCCGTTGGATTTACCATGATGTTGGGGTCTTCCATAATCTTATGCGTTTCCCAAACCATCTTCATTTCTTCTTTGGTGTAGCCATTATCCTGAAAAACATCGATTTGTGGAATGACATTAAACGCTATTTGCTTTGGATATACTTCAACTTTAGCTTCTTGACCATTTAATAAAGAGGCTGTTTGACCTGCTAACTCATCGATCGCTGGTTTACCAGAACCTGACACGGCTTGATAAGTACATACATTGATACGCGTAATGGTTGCCGCATCGTGTAATGGTTTTAGTGCCACTAACATTTGAAT
Organism: Thiotrichaceae bacterium; assembly: GCA_026988095.1. GTDB lineage: Bacteria > Pseudomonadota > Gammaproteobacteria > Thiotrichales > Thiotrichaceae > Cocleimonas. Next base: position 2,990 of record JALSLX010000137.1, on the reverse strand, counting down.
GGTTGAGCAGTTAGGGTTTGCGATAATGCCACGGTTAGTATATTGACCCACCGCATGAGGATTAACCTCTGGTACAACCAAGGGAATATCATCGTCATAGCGGAACTGTGAGGTGTTGTCGATAACGACACAACCTTGTGATGCCGCAATCGGTGCGTATTCTTCTGAGATTGAAGCTCCCGGTGAGAACAAGCCAATTTGCACTTTTGAGAAGTCAAAAGTTGCTAAGTTTTCAACCTTAAGCTTCTTACGACCAAATTGTACTTCTTTACCAACTGAACGCTCACTCGCTAATGCGTATACTTTCCCTACAGGAAATTTACGCTCAGCTAGAATTTCCAGCATAACCTCACCAACTGCGCCTGTTGCGCCTACTACGGCGACGTCGTATGTTTTATCTGACATTTTCTTTCTACCTTATTTGAACTTACTTAGTTTTGTAATGCAACTACAACTGCATCACCAATTTCACTAGTACTGACTAACGTTGTACCTGCAACACCTTCTACATAAATATCGGCGGTACGCATACCTTGTTGGATCACTGATTTAACGGCCGCATCTATTTTATCGGCAAGCTCGCTCTTACCCAGAGAATATTTAAGCATCATGCTCACAGATGTAATAGTTGCGAGTGGGTTTGCAATATTCTTGCCTGCAATATCAGGGGCAGAACCATGAATTGGTTCGTACATACCTTTACCATTTTTATCCAAAGAAGCTGAAGGTAGCATACCGATAGAACCGGTTAGCATGGCAGCAGCATCTGATAAAATATCGCCAAACATATTACCCGTTACCATTACATCAAACTGCTTTGGCTCTTTTACTAACTGCATTGCGGCATTATCAACATACATATGGCTTAGCTCAACTTCTGGATATTCCTTGCCTACGCGCTCAACCACTTCTGCCCAAAGTTCCATCACTTCTAATACATTGGCTTTGCCAACTGAACATAAACGCTTGTCACGCTTCATGGCAATTTTGAATGCTGAGTGTGCGATACGCTCAATTTCTGATTCTTTATAAACTAACGTGTTGTAACCTTGCTTTTCTTCTTTATCAGTCCCTTCATTAAGAACACGGATGCCACGAGGCTCACCAAAGTAGATGCCTCCTGTGAGTTCGCGCACGATCATAATATCTAAACCAGCCACCACTTCTGCTTTTAATGATGAGGCATCAGCCAGCTCTTCCATCAAGATTGCAGGGCGAAGATTAGAAAATAATTCTAAATCAGCACGAATACCTAAAAGCCCACGCTCTGGGCGAACATCTCGTGGTAAATCATCGTATTGATAACCGCCAACCGCGCCCAATAAGATTGCATCGGCTTCTTTTGCTAACTTTTGAGTAGCGGGTGGATAGGGATGGCCGTCAGCATCATATGCAGCACCGCCGATATCACCATAGGTCAGCTCAAGGTCTAAACCATGATCTGCTTTAAGCACATTAATAACTTTAACCGCTTCTGCAACGATTTCTTTACCGATGCCATCACCGGGGAGAACTAAAACTTTCTGTGTCATGTTTAAAACCTTCATTTAATCTAATTTAGTCTTAAAAAAGGGTATTTTATAGACCACCCCCCCTCTTTTTCGACGATTTGTGTTTTTATTTAGCTCCCTCTGCCTAGCAGGAAGAGAACTGAGGTGAGGCGTAAAAGATCGAACTACTGATTAAGCTCAAACCTTCTACCTCCCTAACCCTCCCCCTGCTAGGGAGAGGGGACTTTCCTTTAATTACGCAAATATTACACAAACAACCAAGGTGCTTCTTGCTTACGCTTCTCTTCATATTGTTTGATGTCATCTGCGTGTTGCAACGTTAAACCGATATCATCCAAACCATTTAACAAACAATATTTACGAAATTCATCCACATCAAAATCATAAGACTCACCTTCTGGTGTTATGACTTGCTGTTTTTCTAAATCAACGGTTAGCTCATAGCCTTCATTCGCTTCTACGGCTTTAAACAGCGTATCGACATCCGCTTCTGATAACACCAACGGCAATAAGCCATTTTTAAAACTGTTATTAAAGAATATATCTGCATAGCTTGGCGCGATTACTGCACGAATACCATAATCCGTTAATGCCCAAACTGCGTGTTCACGCGATGAACCACAACCGAAGTTTTCACGTGCCAACAATACCGAACCACCTTGGTAGCGTGTTTGGTTTAAGACAAAATCTTCTTTGAGTGCTCGGGTTGAATGATCCATACCTGGCTCGCCCGCTTTCACATAGCGCCAATCATCAAATAAGGTAACACCAAAGCCTGTTTTACTAATAGATTTTAGGTATTGCTTAGGGATAATCGCATCGGTATCAACGTTTGAGCGATCTAAAGGAATCACCAAACCTTTATGTACAGTAAACTTTTCCATATTTTTTCCTTTACTACTCTAAATAAATTACTTTAAATAATAGATCAGAGTATTTATATTTTGCTTCAGATCAAGGCGCCTTCGCACGGAGAATGTGAGCATACAACAAGTATGTGACCATTCGAGTACGGAGGCAACGAAGAGCTGGAGCGAAAGATGAATGCTCTGGGCTGTTATTTTCGAACATCAACGAAATGACCTGCAATCCCTGCAGCCGCTGCCATAGCGGGGCCGACCAAATGTGTGCGCCCGCCTTGCCCTTGTCTACCTTCAAAATTTCTGTTTGAGGTTGAGGCACAACGCTCACCTGATTCTAAACGATCCGCATTCATCGCTAAACACATAGAGCAACCAGGTTCACGCCATTCAAAACCTGCATCGGTAAATATCTTATCCAAGCCTTCGTCTTCGGCTTGTTTTTTTACTAAGCCAGAACCAGGTACCACCATCGCAAGCTTTACATTATCGGCGACTTTTTTGCCTTTCACCACTTCAGCGGCTTGGCGCATATCTTCTATACGAGAGTTAGTGCATGAACCAATAAAAACTTTATCAATCTTAATCTCATTGATTTTCTCGCCCGCGATTAAGCCCA
>JALSLX010000136.1 GCA_026988095.1 Thiotrichaceae bacterium | reverse complement strand
ATTACTAATGCTTCTCGAAGAATCAAAAAGAGTGAAGTGGAGAAGTGTGCCTCTAACGGCGTTAAGAATATTACCGAAGTGCAAATTGGTTTTGATGGTATTGCTATTGCCAATTCAAAAAAAGGCAAAGACTATAAATTAACACGTAAAGATATTTTCTTAGCACTGGCTAAACAAGTGCCAGGTAAAGCAGACGGCGAGTTAGTTGATAACCCTTATAAAACTTGGAAAGACGTAAATTCAGATTTACCGGCAATCAAAATCGAAGTACTAGGCCCGCCACCCACATCTGGAACACGTGATGCCTTTGCAGAGCTTGCAATGGAAGGTGGCTGTAAGAAAATTGCTTGGATTAAGGCAATGAAAAAGAAAGATAAAAGCAAGTATAAATCAATCTGTCACTCAGTACGTGAAGATGGCGCTTACATAGAGGCAGGTGAAAACGACAATCTAATTGTACAAAAGTTAGAGAAAAATCCTGATGCGCTTGGCGTATTTGGCTTTAGTTTCTTAGATCAAAATTCTGATAAGGTGAAAGGCGCAAGTGTGGATGGCGTTGATATCACCTTTGAAAATATTGCTGATGGCTCATACCCTGTATCGCGTCCATTATTCTTCTATGTTAAAAATTCTCACGTAGGTAAAGTACCAGGTATCAAAGAGTTTTTAGCTGAATTCACCAATGATGAAGCATGGGGAGATGATGGTTATTTAACAGAGAAGGGTTTGATTCCATTAAGTGAAGAGAAGCGTACAAAAATCGCGACTGCGGCTAAAGAGCTAACACCTTTAAAGTTAGAGTCAGAATCAGAATAAGTTACAAAAAAGTTTAACTGGCAGACCATTTTCTCCTCCTTGGTTGGGTCTGTCAGTTTTTTTGTTTTTTGTGGACTGAATCGTTGGTAAATTTGCAATAGGCTAAGGAAGCGGAGATTTCTTAGGGCCTTAATTAAGCATTTTGACGGTTCAGACCACAAAGAATAAAATATACCCTTAATTAAATATCATGAGTTGTTAATGTCCGTTCAAACCATTTTAATTACATTGTTCGCCCTGCTGATTTTCAGCTTTTTTATTGGGCGAAAACGCTCTATCGCTGTATCAACACCTGTGGGTAAAACAGGTGGTCGGCGTAATCTGCATTCGCGTCCGCATTACTATGGCTATATGGTCGCTATTTGGGCGGGTATACCTGCCTTATTAATATTAGCGTTATGGACTTCATTTAACTCATCCATTATTTCATCACTTACCGTTTCAGGGCTTTCTGATTCACTACAGTCACAATCAAAAGATGCGATTGGTCTAATGATGAATGAAGTGAAGAACCTTGCGGAATCAGGCAATATCGCTGCCGAATCAGACCCTGTTTTACGAAATGCCGCTTCGCATTATCAACGCTTGCAAGGTATAAGCACATTAGCAAAAACAGTCATTGTACTGGTCGTCTCTTTGCTAGGAATGTTAATAGGTTGGCGATTAATCAGCCCTAAAATGCGCGCCCGAAATAAAGTAGAAACAGTGGTGCGCTGGGCGATGATTCTTTGTTCATCCATTGCTATATTGGCGACAGTGGGCATCGTATTTTCTGTGTTGTTTGAGTCGGTACACTTTTTTAAAGCAGTCCCTCCGTCAGATTTTTTGTTTGGTACAACATGGAGTCCGCAAACAGCGTTACGTGAAGACCAAGTCGGAAGCTCAGGATCATTTGGTGCTATTCCCTTATTTGTGGGTACGCTATTAATTTCGGCGATTGCGCTAATTATTGCCGTGCCATTGGGTTTGATGTCTGCCATTTATTTGTCAGAATATGCAGGTAAGCGATTTCGCTCTGTTGCTAAACCTGTTTTAGAAATATTGGCAGGTATTCCAACCGTTGTTTATGGTTTTTTTGCAGCGCTAACCGTTGCCCCTTTTATTCGTCATTGGGGAGAAGCGATTGGGTTGAGTGTTGCCTCTGAAAGTGCTTTGGCGGCAGGTTTGGTAATGGGAATAATGATTATTCCGTTTGTGTCATCACTCTCTGATGATGTGCTTTCAGCAGTTCCACAATCCATGCGTGATGCATCTTATGGCATGGGTGCAACGAAATCAGAAACTATCCGCCAAGTTATTATTCCTGCCGCATTGCCGGGTATTGTGGGTGGTGTTTTATTGGCCGCATCACGAGCGATTGGTGAAACCATGATTGTAGTTATGGCAGCAGGATTATCGGCAAAACTTACGATTAATCCGCTAGAGGCAGTCACTACGGTAACGGTGCAAATTGTTACGATATTAACGGGGGATCAGGAGTTTGATAGCCCTAAGACATTAGCGGCATTTGCACTAGCCTTGGGCTTGTTTGTAATCACATTACTTCTAAATTATGTAGCACTACATATTATTCGTAAATATAGGGAGCAATACGAATGATAATTCTACGTACAAATCAACGAAAAAGAGGGGGGGTGGTCTCAAATAAACCCCTAATTAGCTTGTTTTTCACCAAAAAGAGCATCGTTTTATCAGGGTTTGAGTCAAAATGAGCAAGACAACAAAAAAAATTGAAGCAAATTTAAAAAAACGTTATGCCAAAGAGAAACGTTTTCGTGCCTACGGGGTTGTTTCCTTATTAATCAGCTTTGCTTTCCTTGCAGTGCTTTTGGTGACCATCTTTAGTAAGGGTTTGCCTGCTTTTCAACAAACCTATATCAAACTAGATATTGAATTGAATGAGAAAATACTAGGGATTAATAAAGACTCAGATGAGGATGCACTTTTCTCTGCAAGTTACAGCAAGGTTGTAAAAAATAGCCTTAAAGAAATGTTCCCAGGTATAAAAGGGCGTAAGCAAAAACGCGCCTTAAAAAATCTAGTAAGTAAATCCGCCGCTTATGATTTACGAGATAAAGTTTTAGAGAAGCCAACACTCTTAGGCACAACACAATCCTATTGGTTTTTGGCAAAAGATGATGTCGATGTCTTTATGAAGGGTAATATTGACCGAACCTTGCCAGAAAGTGATCGGCGTATTAAAGACTATCAACTAGCATGGATTGATAAGTTGATGGATGAAGGTCGCTTAGAAAAACGTTTCAATACGGTATTATTTACAGAAGGTGATTCAAGAGAGCCAGAGCAAGCAGGCATGAGAGGAGCTATTGTTGGTTCGTTGCTGACCATGCTTGTAACAATATTATTGTCCTTCCCTATAGGCGTGGCAACAGCGGCATACCTTGAGGAATTTGCTCCGCAAAATAACCGCTGGGTAGATTTGATTGAAATAAATATCAATAATCTTGCCGCCGTACCATCAATTGTTTTTGGCCTTTTAGGCTTGGCAGTTTATATCAATATTTTTGGAGTGCCTCGCTCAACACCTTTGCTGGGAGGATTAGTTCTAACCTTAATGACTTTGCCGACAATTATCATTGCTAGTCGTGCTGCGATTAAATCAGTGCCACCATCAATTAAAGAAGCAGCGATTGGCTTGGGCGCTTCGCGCATGCAAGTACTTTTTCAACATACGTTACCTCTTGCTATGCCAGGGATTTTAACAGGAACAATAATCGGTATGGCGCAAGCATTAGGTGAAACTGCGCCACTGTTAATGATCGGTATGGTCGCGTTTGTATCGGATATTCCAACAGGAATTTTTGACCCATCAACCGTGATGCCTGTGCAAATTTATCTTTGGTCAGATAGTCCAGAACGTGCATTTACGGAAAGAACGTCAGCGGCAATTATGATTCTTCTTGGCTTTTTAGTTTTGATGAACGTCATTGCAATCGTATTACGCAAAAAGTTTGAGAAAAAATGGTAGTTAAAATGAGAAATATAGACAGAGTAAAAACATGACAGAACTAAAGCCAGACATTGAAAAACGCAGTGAATTTGATATTGAAATCAATGGCACAGTGGGCAAGCCTTTTGTGGATAACCCTAAAATGTCATCACGAAACTGTGATGTGTTTTATGGTGATAAACAGGCCATTTTTGATGTGAATCTCGATATTGCAAACAACGAAATTATTGCCATGATCGGCCCATCAGGTTGTGGTAAATCAACATATCTTCGTGTGCTCAATCGCATGAATGACACAATCCCCATTTGTAAAGTGACAGGTGAGCACACCTTGGATGGCGAGGATATTTACGGTAAAAAACAAGACCCTGTTTTATTACGCGCTCGTGTAGGCATGGTTTTTCAAAAGCCCAACCCTTTTCCAAAATCTATTTACGATAATGTCGCTTATGGCGCGCGTTTACACGGCTTGGCCTCTAACCGCTCTGAGCTTGATGATGTAGTTGAGTCAAGCCTGATAAAAGCAGGTTTATTTAAAGAAGTGAAAGATGATTTAAATAAACCTGGTACGGGTTTATCTGGCGGCCAACAACAGCGTTTATGTATTGCACGCGCTATAGCTGTTGACCCTGAAGTGATTTTAATGGATGAACCAACCTCGGCGCTCGACCCGATTGCTACGGCATTGATTGAAGAGCTGATGGATGAGCTTAAAGAGAACTACACCATTGCGATAGTGACACACTCAATGCAACAGGCAGCGCGTGTTTCTCAGCGAACCGCGTATTTTCATTTAGGAAAACTGGTTGAGGTGAATGAAACAGATAAGGTATTTACCAACCCAGAACATCAACTAACAGAGAACTATATAACAGGCAGATTTGGTTGATTTACCCATCCATATCACTTTTAAAGCTTGCCATTTCGGCGTTGGAAAAAGATCACTTACACTTGTAAGCTCACTTTCTCCGCCTTGAACTGACAACCTTTAAAGGCAATCTGAATGCATAAATTAATTAGAAATAATAGTACACCCTCTGTTTTTAGTGATTTTATATTAAAACAGAACAACAAAGAATAGGTCAAAAAATGGAACTCGGACAACACATATCACAACGCTATAACGAAGAGCTTGAAGACATTCGTAGCAAAGTTCTCAAAATGGGGGGCATGGTTGAGCTACAAGCAGAAAATGCCGTAAAGTCGCTATTAAGCCATGACCGAGGTTTAGCCAAAGAAGTTGCGACAACAGACAGCAAAATTAATGCTATGGAAATGGAGATTGACGAGGACTGTATTCGTGTTATCGCCAGACGACAGCCGACAGCAAGAGATTTACGCTTGGTTATTGCCGTATCAAAAGTGATAACCGATCTTGAACGCATTGGTGATGAAGCAGAAAAAATTGCTCTCTATTCTAAAAAGCTGGCAAAGAAAAAAACCACCATTGGAATGCATGCCGATCTAACTCATTTAAGTGAATTGGTATTAAATATTTTGCATGATTCACTCGATGCCTTTGCACGTATGGATGCTGATCAAGCGGTAAAAATATTGGGCTCCGATAAACAGGTAAATGTAGAGTTTGATAACCTATCACGTTTGTCGATAACCTTTATGATGGAAGACCCACGTCAGATTAAAGGAACACTCAGAGTAAACTGGTGTGCTCGTTCATTAGAGCGCATTGCCGAACATGCACAAAACATCTGTGAATATGTAATCTTTTTAGTCAAAGGAAAAGATGTACGTCACACCAGTCTTGAACATATTCGCTCAAAGTATTTTCCACATGACCTTGATGAAGAAACAGAAGAAAACCAAGCAGGATAATAAGTAACAATGTTTTCAATACTAGTTGTAGAGGATGACAAGGCAATTCGTGAAATGCTCGCGATGTTTCTTAATAACAAAAAATACAATGTAATAACTGCCGCGGATGGTAAACAAGCTTTAGATCAACTTTATCAATCTGTACCTGATGTATTATTGCTAGATTGGATGCTCCCCGATATGGATGGCATAGACTTGATCCCACAAATTCGTGAAGTCTCGGCACTTAAAGATTTGCCCATTTTGATGTTAACAGCAAAAGCAGAAGAGGCTGATAAAGTAACAGGGCTAAAAACAGGGGCGGATGATTACATGACAAAACCCGTCTCTTTGCAAGAGCTAGACGCGCGTATTCATGCTTTGATTCGTCGCGCTCAAGGTCTCAATAGACAACAGCACTTAACACAGGGTTCAATCACGCTTGACCCAGAAAATACAACGGTCGAAATAAATAATAAAAAGATTAAAATAGGTGGAATGGAATATAAGTTACTGCACTTTTTTATGAAACACCCTGACCGCCTTTATAGTCGTGCGCAGTTGTTAGACAGCGTGTGGGGGCAAACCGTGTATGTGGAAGAACGCACAGTCGATGTACATATTATGCGTTTACGCAAAATCTTAAAAGGCTATGGTGTTGACGCAATGTTGAAGACAGTCCGTGGCATGGGTTATAGCTTCGGTGTGGGTCAAGACTGATGGAGCATGATTACTGGAGCTTAGAACGCTGGCGTTTTGCGCTTGTGCTGTTTGGTGGCTTCCTCGGTGGCGTACTGACGGGGTTCTGGCTGGTAAGCTTTATCATTGCACTTATCGGCTATATTGCTTGGCTACTGTTTAAACTACAGCAATTGCATAACTGGCTCGAAAAAGGCGGGAAAACATCATCAGTTCCTGACAGTGATGGTATCTGGGAGCGTATAAACTTCCACATCCGTACAACCCAAAAGCGTAGTAATAGACGTAAAGAACGCATGGGGACATTGCTCAAACGCTTTCAAGGAATCATTACGAATTTACCCTATGCAACCGTTGTATTAACAAAAAATAACGAAATTGATTGGGCGAATAAGTTATCTATCGACTTACTAAAAATAGACATAAAGAAAGACCGAGGACAGCGCATTGAAAATCTGATTCGTGATCCAAAAGTCCAAAAATTATTAAGCAATAATAAACAACATGAAATTGAGATTAGTGCATCTCATGATAAGCAACTAAAACTCGCATTACAGTTAATACCCATTGAAGGAGACTTAAAACTTTTCATTGCGCGAGACATTAGCGAGCGAGTGCATTTGCAGCAAATGCGCCGAAACTTTATTGCCAATGCTTCCCACGAGTTGCGTACACCGCTCACAGTGATTGCAGGTTATTTAGAAATGCTTCAGATTGATGAAGATGTGCCAAAAAACTTAATACCCGCTGTTAACTCTGCTTCAGAGCAATCTGCTCGTATGCAAAGCATCATTGAAGACCTGCTAACATTGTCGCGCCTTGAAAATTCAGAACTAACGGAAGATGAAATTGAAGTGCTTTCGCTTGCAGAAATAATCCATAGTATTTGCGATGATGAAAATGCGTTAGATGATAATAGTCATCCATTGGATTTAAATGAGTTAGATGAATCATTAAAGCTTAAAGGAGCAGAATTAGAAATTGTTAGTGTATGTAGCAATCTGATTCATAACGCATTTCGCTATACACCAGTAGGCACAGAAATAAAAATCATATGGAAGAAATTAATATCGGGAGAGGGTTTATTCAGCGTAATAGATAAAGGGCAAGGCATTGCTCCCGAACATTTAGCTCATCTCACTGAGCGTTTTTATCGCGTAGATAAAGGGCGGTCACAAGAAGCGGGTGGTACAGGTTTAGGTTTAGCGATTGTGCAACATATCATTCAAAGACATGGTGGACGACTGGAAATAAAAAGTACGGTGGGCGAAGGCTCTACTTTTTCCGTTTATTTTCCAGCACAGAGAGTTTTAGTCACTGAGGTTACTTGAAATGTAACTTAAAGGGCATCATGATTAGTTGATATTAATGACAACAAATAAAACTCATGAACTCACCACTACTCAATATAAAAGACCTCGCAGATTACCAAGCCATCAAACCAGAACACATTGAGCCAGCTCTTGATGAGTTATTAGCTGACGGTCGTGCATTAACAAAAAAATTGCTTAAGGATAATACGGAATACAGTTGGGAGAATTTGATCCTTCCGCTAGAGATTTGTGACAATGAAATGGAGCG
>JALSLX010000135.1 GCA_026988095.1 Thiotrichaceae bacterium | reverse complement strand
CTTTTTAGCTATCTAGGACATAAACCCAAGATCATAACTATCAAAATTACTTAAATTGGGGAATATTTCTTTCAGATCGCTATCAGTCATGCCCATCCATTTCGCTAATGTAGCTCCATATTGATCGACGCCATATTTTGGGATGAATCGTCCCGTATCTTCGGCATCGTCATTGCCGTTTATGGTTAAGTCGAGCATTTCTCCGTGAATCTTACCGCCTTTAACTGCGCCACCCATGACTAAGTTATGCCCAGCCCATGCGTGGTCTGTTCCATCATCATTTGAGGTATAAGAGCGCCCGAATTCGCTGGCGGTGAAGGTGGTCACGCTATCTTCTACGCCAAGTTCTACGGTTGTTTTGTGAAAAGCACTGAGCGCGTCATTAAGCTTCTTTAAGTTTTCGCCGTGGGCAGAGAGCTGATCTCCGTGTGAATCCCATCCTCCCATCGCTACAAAAAATATCTGGCGTTTCATACCCAGATTTTGACGGATGGAAATCATTTTAGCTGCCATTTTTAACTGTTTAGCTAAACCGTTTCCATCTGGATATTCTGTATTAATTTTTTGTGTATTGGCAATTTCTTCTACCAATGCGCTAATGCGTTCATCGGCATTAATATAAGTTTTTGCCATGTGTTGTTCTAATAATGCAGATTTATTTGATTGTAAAATTCTGTCCCACGCCTTAATGCGGCTGGCTCTCCACGTTGGCCATGTTTTGTTTTGAAAAGCACTTATTTCTTCAACACCAGTATCTGGGTTTAAGGCAAAATATAAAGGATTTAATCCGCGTTGCCAAACGCTGTTGCCCGCTAAACTAAATAAAGCAGGCTCGGTTGGATTACTATTTGCGGTGGTTAACATATCCATCATTCTACCGCCCCAGCCTGGAGGATGAACACTAGATTTTGCGGTTGTGCCGGTCTCCCAAAATTCTTGCTGGTGACTGTGAGAGAATAAATCAGCGGGTAAGCGTACGCTTTCATTTTTGTAAGTTGTGCGTGTGGTTGGCTCAATTAATGCACCAACACTCGCGGCTACGGCAAGTTTGTCATTATTATAGAGTGCTTGTAAATCAGGCATAGAGGCATGAAAGGCTTGTTGATTACCTTTTAAAGGATGCAGTGATCCACGTGATAACGCTAAACCTGAACGCGTTTTTTGGTAATCATTATAAGCACTTTGTTCATAGGGAATGAGCATATTAAAAGCATCATTTCCACCAAATAAGAAGACGCAAACTAATGATTTGTGATCATTTAAGGTGCTGTAATCAGACGATGCAGCCATCGCTGATTGCATAAGTTGTAGTTTCCCTTGTGTTGCTAGAAATGATGTAGAGCCAACACCAACACCAACGGCTAGTTTTTTTAAGAAGGCTCTGCGGTGTAGATTATTTGAGTTATTCATGTTGCTTCCCCTAGCGTTGGATGAGGTATTCGGGTGAACTAATGATCAGCATAATGGCTTCTCTGGCTTTTTCTAGATTAGCGTTATCTGCATATTTGTAGCCATCTTTTAAATTTAAATGATCTTTAAGTATCTCTCTTAATGAGTCTGACATTTCATTATTGAGTAAAATTAGACTCAAATGGTCGAGTAATTTGTCCGTGTTTTTGGCTAATTCTGTTTCCTTACTAAGGTTTAGTTTTGAAAATCCTTCTAGTTGCGGGGTAGATATTTTGTTGTCACTGAAGAAGGTCAGCATATAATGTAATAAATTAGTGGTGCTGGTGAGTGTATTTTCATTTATAGTTTGAAATTCTGGTGCAACCAAGCCTTGGTCGTTTAACACTCCATTGGGTGAAAAATCAGGGCGGAAGAAGTTAAATACAGATTTTGCACCCAATGGGCTTTGGGCGGTGTGTTTACCAAAATTAGTGATAGCAGTCCAAAAAATATAATAGGGATAATTGCCTTGACCACAGGTTTTTTCTGGCTCCCAGTAGTGACCGGTTTTAATTGATTTTTGCATGTCAAAAGCGCGCCAGAGGTGGCTTATGCGTAATAGCGGTTCGCGTAGTTTCCCAAACTCATCTGGCTTGTTTTTTGAGAGTGCTTCATCGTCAAGTAAGATTGCTGTAACGACTGCAGCTAGATCTCCTTTTATATTTTCTCCATTATTATTGAAGATAGTGGCAATGCGCTCTACATAAGCAGGGGAAGGGTTGCTAGTAACAAGGCGCTGGATAAGTTGCTTGCTAATGAAGGGGGCAATATTGGGGTGATTAAAGATACTATCGAGTGCAAAAGTTAAGTCGTCTTGTGCTGATTGTCCGCTGGGGCTTATGTCACCACCCAGTAACTTTTTTGCAGATGTATCGTGATACTCTTCTACTGCAACTAATGGCGTAGAGTGGTCAGCATTACCAAAATATTCGTACCAATCAACATCTGAATAATTCCAACCCGTAAATATTTTTGCAAATTCTTCAATGGTTTTTTGGTTGTATGTAGGAATTGTCTTACCCTTTTCATCTAGCTTTTCAGAACCATCAAGATTAAGTTCATGCACGCCGATAGAAAATAGCTGTAATACCTCTCGAGCGTAATTTTCATCAGGGCGCACACCTTCTTCAGCATTGGATTTTCGATTACGAGACAAGCTGAGGAAATCCCCCATCGCCGGATGAAGCGTGACTTCTTCAAGTAAGTCACGGTAGTTTCCGAAAGCGTTTTTTATGAGTACATCGTAGTAACTAGCAACAGCTGATTGGAAATCATTAAGACCGAGACCATCAGAATCAGAGATAACGAGTATTTCACTGAGCGCAAATGCGACACGTTGACGTAATTGGTCTTCACCGTGCAGGGCTGTTTCCCACCAAATTTGGTGACGAGGAAAAGCAAATTCCCATGAGTCTTTAACTATTTTCCCTTCTGATGTGATATTTGCACACATTTTTTTGGCTAATGCTTTTACTTTAGGTGAATGAAAGGTCGCAGGAACGTTAAGCTGATGAGTCAGCCATTTTTCATAAGTACCTTTGCTGACAAGATTATTAATACTGGTTGTTGTAGGGCCAAAAGTAGCCCGATTTAAAAATTTAGCAGCATCTGCTTGGCTTTTAACTTTATGTGAGGAGGATAGTGCCGGAGGGTCTTGATCGTTATTTTTACTTCCAGTATTAGTCCCACCACCACAGGCACTAATAAGTAAGGTGGCGAAGAGCGGTATTACTACTTTGCTTAAATTGGACATACTAGTATCCTTGTTGGTTTTATTGGCTCAACATATACAATCTAGCTTGTTAGTATTATGTTGCTTAGCTGAATGCAGACTTAATGTGTATTTAATTGAAAGTATTGATCCTATGACAGAAGTTCTTGATAAAGTTTCAAAAAAATTACATGAAAATAATTTATCCTTGGTATCAGCAGAGTCATGTACAGGTGGTTGGGTAGCGAAGCAGATCACAGATTTGGCAGGAAGTTCTACAATTTTTGATCGCGGATTTGTTACCTATAGCAATCAAGCAAAGCAAGAAATGTTAGGTGTTTCAAAAGAAACTTTAGATAATTATGGTGCAGTAAGTGAGCAAGTTGTTGCAGAAATGGTGCTAGGTGCGCTTAAAAATTCACAAGCAGATATAGCATTATCAATCAGTGGAATCGCAGGGCCAGGTGGTGGAACAGCAGAAAAACCAGTAGGAACAGTTTGTTTTGGATGGATGAAACGGGGAGGAAAGGCAGTGGTAAAAACTCTTTTAATAGAAGGAGATAGAGATAAAATACGCAAACGAGCTGTAGAGTTTTCACTGGAGGGAGTAATAAAACAAATATAATGTTTGCTTATTGTTCGCCTTTTGGTTTAAAATAGAACAAACGACGAAACCGTATAAAACGATGCATAGAAGATAATATGCAAACAAAACGAAATAATAATTAAATTTAGGGTTACTAAAATGGATGAGCAAAGAAAACAAGCACTAGCAGCAGCGTTAGGACAAATAGAAAGACAATTCGGTAAAGGTACTGTAATGCGTATGGGTGATTCTGCCGCTGCGCGCAATATTGATGTTATATCAACAGGTTCATTAACCTTAGATCTTGCGCTAGGCATAGGTGGATTACCAAAAGGCCGTGTAATAGAAATATATGGACCAGAATCATCAGGTAAAACCACCATGACTTTGCATGCCATTGCAGAGTGCCAAAAAGCAGGAGGCACCTGTGCATTTATTGATGCAGAGCACGCACTTGATCCCAGCTATGCTCAAAAGCTTGGTGTAAATATAGATGAACTATTAATATCTCAACCAGATACGGGAGAACAGGCATTAGAAGTAACCGATATGCTCGTACGCTCAGGTGGTATTGATATGGTGGTCATTGATTCTGTTGCAGCACTTACACCAAGAGCAGAAATTGAAGGCGATATGGGTGACTCGCACATGGGCTTGCAGGCACGTTTAATGTCACAGGCTCTGCGTAAGTTAACGGCAAATATCAAGCGATCAAATACGATGGTGGTATTCATCAACCAAATTCGTATGAAAATTGGTGTTATGTTTGGTAGTCCTGAAACAACAACAGGTGGTAACGCACTTAAATTTTATGCATCAGTACGTTTAGATATTCGTCGTATTGGGGCAATTAAAAAGGGTGATGAAATTGTCGGTAATGCAACACGTGTAAAAGTAGTTAAAAATAAAATGGCGCCTCCTTTTAAACAAGCGGAATTTGAAATTCGTTATGGTGAAGGTGTATCTCATGTTGGTGAGTTATTAGACCTAGGTGTACAAGAGGGCTTGGTTAATAAAGCAGGCTCTTGGTATAGCTATAAGGGAGAAAAAATTGGTCAGGGTAAAGATAATTCAGGTACATATCTCAAAGAGAACCCTGAAATTGCAGAAGAATTAGAAGCCTTGATTCGTGAAAAGCTATTACCGTCAAAAGAAGAAGAGCCTTCATCGGATGTAGATGAAAAAAAAGAAAAAGTATCTAAAAAATCAAAGTAAATTATATTTAGTTTAGTACCCCGTTTTCCCTCACCCTTGTGTGAGGGATTTTTTTAGGAAAAATAAAATGAGCAAGTTAGGCTTTAGCAAAAGAGATAATGCCTCACGTTGTAAAAACTCTGCAATATATTCATTAGCGATGCGGGAACATTCTCGTTACGAGTTAAAAAATAAGTTATTAAAAAAAGAATATGTGGATGGTGTGGATTTAGAAAAACTATTGGATGAGCTTGAAGCAAGTGATTATCTCAGTGATAAACGGTTTGCTGAAAGTTTTATTCGCTATCGAGTATCACGAGGACAAGGAAAAATAAAAATAATAGCTGAGTTGAAACAACGAGGTGTGAAATCATCATTGATACATGCATCTATACAAGAGTCAGATGTAGATTGGTTTGCCTTAGCAAGAAAGATTAGAGAAAGAAAATTTGGAGAAATAGTGCCCTTAGAATACAAACAGAAGAGTAAGCAAATGCGCTTTTTATTAGGGCGTGGCTTCGATTCAGAAATGATTAGATATGCAGTAGAATAATTATAGGGCATTACTGTATTTTGTTAAGTCGCTCTGGTGATTTTTTCAAACTTATAAAAACCTTGAAACTACATGTGCAACCATAGACAATACCGCTTTCGAAGCGAATGAAAGCAAGTAGAGTCCACATGCCACAAGAATCTAAAAAAATAAAAAGTACCGCAGAAATCAGACAAGGTTTTCTCGATTTCTTTACAAGTAAAAATCATGAGATTGTAGCCTCAAGTTCCCTGATTCCTGGAAATGATAAAACACTACTTTTTACCAATGCGGGCATGGTTCAATTCAAAGATGTTTTTCTAGGAGAAGATAAGCGTAAATATAGTAGAGCAACAACCTCCCAGCGTTGTGTGCGAGCAGGCGGAAAACACAATGATTTAGAAAATGTTGGTTATACAGCGCGCCATCACACATTTTTTGAAATGCTAGGTAACTTTAGTTTCGGTGACTATTTCAAAGAAGAAGCAATCAACTATGCTTGGGAGTACCTCACTAAAGTTGCAATGCTACCACCAGAGAAATTGTGGGTCACAGTCTATGAAGATGATGATGAGGCTGCAGATATATGGATAAATAAAATAGGTTTTCCAGCAAGTCGTATAAGTAGAATTGGTGATAAACCCGGTAAGAAATACGAGAGTGATAATTTTTGGGCAATGGGCGATACAGGTCCTTGTGGACCTTGTTCAGAAATTTTCTACGATCATGGTGAGCATATTTGGGGTGGCCCTCCAGGTACGCCTGAAGAAGATGGAGATCGTTATATAGAGATTTGGAATCTTGTATTCATGCAATATAACCGTTCAAAAAGCGGAGAGATGAATCCATTACCAAAGCCGTCGGTTGATACAGGTATGGGCTTGGAGCGACTCGCGGCAATCTTACAAAATGGTCACAGTAACTATGATATTGACCTATTCCAAAATCTAATTAAATACATTGCTAAATTATCGAAAACCGAAGATCTGACCAATGCTTCTCTAAAAGTCATTGCAGATCATATCCGCTCTTGTTCATTCTTAATTGTCGATGGTGTTGTTCCATCAAATGAAGGTCGAGGATATGTACTTAGAAGAATAATTCGTAGAGCTGCACGTCACGGACATAAGCTTGGCTTAAATAATGCTTTTTTCCATAAAATTGTAAAGCCACTGGTTAAAGAAATGGGTGAAGCATATCCAGAACTTGCTAAAGCAGAGTCAACCGTAGAGCAGATTTTATTAAAAGAAGAAAAACGCTTTGCTGAAACATTAGACCAAGGCATGAAAATATTGAGTGAAGCTATCACTAAACTCAAAGGCGATACTATTCCTGGAGATGTAGTCTTTAAACTTTATGATACCTATGGCTTCCCGCTAGACTTAACCGCCGATATTGCACGTGAGCAAAATCTAAAAATTGATGAGACCGGTTATGAATTAGCAATGGAGCAGCAGCGCCAAACAGCAAGAGCCGCAGGTAAATTTGATACTGACTATACTGATAAGTTAGATGTGACAGGTGAAACAAGTTTCAGTGGTTATGAAAAAACAACAGATGAAGTTGTGGTTGAATCAATCTTTATCAAAGGTGAAAAAGTAGAAGCGCTAAAAACTGGCGACCAAGGGCAGGTGGTGCTAAAAAACACTCCTTTCTATGCTGAGTCTGGTGGTCCAGTGGGAGATACTGGCCAGCTAATTAGTGGTAATAATAATTTTGATGTTAATGATACGCAGAAGCAAGGCAGTGTCTTTATACATAATGGTGTTATGAAATCAGGTTCGCTAAAGGTGGGCGATACACTTACCGCACAAGTAACGGAAGATAGACGACAGGCAATAGTATTAAATCATTCAGCAACTCACCTAATGCACAAAGCGTTACGTGAAGTACTTGGGGAGCATGTTGAGCAAAAAGGCTCATTAGTAACAGCTGATCATTTACGTTTTGATTTCTCTCATGCAGAAGCGATGACAAAAGATGAAATATCGCGTGTAGAAAAAATGGTGAATGATGAGATTCGAATAAATGCAGAAGCTAAATCAAATATTACGACAATGGATGAAGCTGTAAAGCAGGGCGCTATGGCGTTGTTTGGCGAGAAATATGGGGATGAAGTTCGAGTGGTAAATATTGGATATTCAACCGAGTTGTGTGGTGGTGTTCATGTAAAGCGCGCGGGTGATATAGGTTTGTTTAAAATAATTAGTGAAAGTGGTGTTGCTGCGGGTGTTCGTCGTGTTGAAGCAGTCACGGGCGCAGGTGCTCTAAACTGGGTTGAAGAGAGATCTACGCAATTAGAGTCTATCGCAAACTTAGTTAAGTCAGGCGTAAATGGAGCCGAAGAAAAGGTAAGCCTAATACTAGATAAATCGCGTTTATTAGAAAAAGAATTGGATCAATTAAAATCAAAACTAGCTGCGCAAGCAGGTTCAGATTTAGCCTCACAAGCAGTAGAGGTGAATGGAATTAATGTTTTAGCGGCTAATTTAGAGGGTGTAGACCCAAA
>JALSLX010000134.1 GCA_026988095.1 Thiotrichaceae bacterium | reverse complement strand
GAGGGAATTTACAATTAAATTGAATAAAATCTAATAAAAGAAGCTAAAACAGTATTTTTTGTCCATTTTTGCCCTTTTTCTTATACCACCCCCCCTCTTTTTCGATGATTTGTAGGTAAAAATGGGTCTGTTTAGATACAAATCATCGAAAAAGAGGGGGGTGGGTAATGATATTTGTATTATTTAGCATTATATTCTTGCCATTTCCCTCTTGCCTTTCTCTCCTCCCAGTTTATACCGTCTTTGCTTCGATAAGTGCCAGATACTGAGCAACATCCACCTGCACCAAAGCCAATTTTTCCTAAAAATACTTCTACGTACTGACTTTTAGTGTGCTTAATTGTGCTTCGAGCACATTTTGAAAAGGGGTAAAAAAGGGATGGACTTAAAATATTTTTCCACTTTATGACGATGCCTTCCTTAACAATAGCTTTATAAACTGAGCAATTATAGGCGGCAAGCCTAACTTCTTTTCCATCATTGTTTAACAGAGTGACTTCTTTTCCCTTAAAAGGATTCTGTAAATAAAAGAGATGTTCTTCTTCGACTGCACTCAAGGATAATTTTTTATTGGGTTGCTGTTTACTATATTGTTGTGGTTTTTTTTCGCAAGCAGATAAAATTATACATAGAGTTATGATTGGAATGAGTGTTTTCAAGGCTTTAGTCTCAACTTGCATAATAATACATACTAACTTGCCACTTTACCAAGATAATGTCTATGTGGAAATCGACTTGATCAGTCTCTCCTTAAAGCCGTTCACCTGTTTTTCCATTCAGAGCATGAAGTGTTCGTCCATCAGGATCATTATCATTTTCATTGGGTATCCATTTGGATAAACAGGCACGGTCTTTTACACAGGGGTCGGTCAATGCTTTCATGAAATTGACTAAATGGGTCACGTCACTTTCATTGATTACGGGCTTTGGTGTGATGTGAATCCCTGTATCGATTGCTTCTTGGGTATTTTGTTTTAAATCTTTAAGTGCAATATTTTTTTGTTGCAATTGGCTAGGGTCATAAGCTTTTGCAGACTTGATCGGTGAGAGCATATGACGTGTCACTGCCTCTAACGAGGTGTAAGCACCAGCATGACCCCAAGGGCCTGTTACTTCTACATTGATAAGTGATGGTGTGCGAAAGCGAAATTTATCATCTTCTTTTTTAGTGACTAGGTTGCAGCCGTAGTCATTGCTTCCTGTTACACCGTTGTCTTTACCTGCGCCAATTTGTGGCATGGCAGTGTTGTATGCCATTTCATCAGTGAAAAAGTCACCGCTATGACATTGTGCGCAACCCGCCCCACCTTTTTTTTGCGAGGTGTAAAAAAGTAATGCGCCTTTTTTTGCAGATGTAGATAGCGCATCTTTATTGCCTTCGATATAGTTTTTCCAGGGTGTATTGATAAATACTTGAGAGCGTTCATATTCTGCAATAGCTTCTGAGAAGTTTTGTTCTGTAATTAAATCTTCAGCGCTACCATCGGCATAATCAAATCCCTTTCTAAATTCTTCTAACCAGTTCTTTTCTAAGCGTTTAGCTAGTGCTCTTCGCATAGTTTGGTTAAATGATGCATTCATATATTTTCCACGCATTTCATCTGATGATGTGATTGGAAAACGCGCCTGTGCTTGTACTAGAGTATCTCCAGCGAGAGGGTCAATCGTGGGGTAGGGTACGTCTGGTGTCGTGATGCCTAGTTCGCTAACTTTTTCAATTCTCATATCATGAAACAACACACGCTTCCAAAATGCCACATTAAATGTTGTGGGTGCATTGCGTGGTACACGTGCTTGATCGCTTCCTTTTAACTCTCTATGTATGCCCATAATGTCGGGGTTTTTAGAATCGACCCCTACAGAAAGTGAAAGATTATCTCCCCCGCCAAGCATAGGGTGGTGACAGCTTGCACAGGCTGTTGTGTTATCCCCGCTTAGTGTTTTTGAATAGAAAAGCTTCATGCCTAATTGAGCTTTAGGGCTGTTGATATTAGGTATGTTTTTATTTGAAGTAGGTATGCCTGTCAAATTGTGAGATTTAATAAGTGTAGTTAGCTGACTATCAATAATTGGTAGAGCTTGCTCGCCATAGCTGCTTAAGTTGATAGTGCTTAGCAGTAAAAATATCCATATTTGTAATACTGTTTTCATCGTTTTCTCTATTTTTTTATTCGAAATTATAGTGGCTGTAGTGATTGATGTAGAATTGTTATATTTTTAAATTGAGTGCAATTTGGAGTTCATAATCACTAAATAACGGTGGTTTTATGTGTGACTCTAGTTTTATTACGGTCTCTGTATTTTTCTTTGATACATTGCTTGCGATAACAAGTTTCTTCTCGTTTTGCCACTTTCTTTCCCAGTGTTGTAAAAATTTCTTTGCCGCAAGCTTACTACCTAGTTTTTTTAATTTTTTATAGCTGTAAGGCGAGTTTCCTGCCATATTTTCTTTAATATTTCGGTTGAGGAGTTTTCTACCTTGACTAGCGGCGAGGATGATTTTTAAACCTGCTGCACCTTGTTGATGAATTAAATATTGCTGGTATTCTGGGAGTTGAATTAATCCCGCTTTTACTAATCTCTTATTATTGAGAGCTTGTAGTTTTTTACTCATAGCTAATGATTTTTCAAAGTCATTACGATCTGTCATACATCTTTTTGAGGTACAAGAAATATCTTTAAGCGCTTGTAGTGATAGCTGGTGGTGGCCACAGGGCGAGGAGGTTGTTTTACAATTTTTATTTTTATTACTTGGTCTATACAATAATTTTCCTTGTTTTGATTCAATAGAATACAAAGTTGTCCAGAAGTCTGGTTCTATTTGAATACTCTGTGTTTTAGGTAATTTTGTATATTGGGGTTGATGAGAAAACTGGAAATAGGTAATCTCGTTTTCAATATCGCTATTGACTACTTTGTTAGAAATATGGTTATTAATTTTATCTTCTAATTCAAAATCAGAAGTGGAAGTATTAGAGATGAATCCATCAATATCTATTTCTGAGTTATGTATTGTAGGCTGCTGATTGTTTGTATAATTAGCTGAAGGTATTAGAAAAGTAGTGATACTCAGTATATATATTTTAATAAATGTAGATAAAGATTCCATGTGAAAACCAAGTGCATATTAATGCGAACTAATATACGATTTTTAATGGATTTTAAGTCTACCGCTGAATCAATGTTTTAAACTCTCTTATCACTTTATCGTGTTAAATCGACCAATTAACGCTGAGATATGCTTAAAGAATAATCAAACTAGCCTTAAACCATTGTTTTAAGTCATCAAGAAATTAGAGAGCGCTTGAAGCATCTACTTAATTTATGTGACAATGGAATAGTTGAATATTGACTAGCGCTAACGAGAGGGTGAAACTTTTCTGTAGGCCTTACGTGAAATTAAAATTTGGAGTTTGTCATGGGTATATTTGTATTGGGTATTTTGGTGGGTTGGTTAGCGGAATGGTTATTTTTTACTTTTTGGATTAAGAGTAATTTAAAAAGTAGTTCGTCTGATTGTTCAGAGTTGTCGGCTCTATTGAAAGCTAAAAATAAAGAGATAGATACTTTAAAGTCTTCATTATCAAAAGAAAAAGATAGTAAAACTGAAAATAAGGCTGAATCAATTGTATCGTCGGCTTCTACAGCAGTGCCAGAGTCCTCATTAGTTAATACGGTCGTTAAGAAAGAAACTTCTCAGAAAACAGTTGCAAAAAAGGCTGTGGCCACAAAAACAGAAACTACCACTAAAAAGCCTGTAGCTAAAAAGACGGTAGCGAAAAAATCTCCTGCAAAAAAAGCCAGTACTTCTAAGAAAACAACAGCCAAAAAACCAGCAGGTGATGATTTGACAAAGCTTAGTGGTATAGGCCCAAGTATGGCGGCGACAATGGCTGAATTAGGAATTACATCATATAAAAAACTTGCTGGAATGGATGATGATATTTTACGTGATATGCTCGAAGCATCAGGTGTTAGATTGAATAGTAATAAAGAAGCGATGGATAGCTGGAATGAGCAAGCTACCTTAGCAGACAAAGGTGATTTTGAAGGATTGAAGAAGCTTCAGGAAGAATTAAAGAAGTAATTTTTCTTACAATCAAAAACAAGAAAGGCTCAGAATATTGAGCCTTTCTTGTTTTTGTTCCATCCCCATTTCTAGTGAAGCTGTAGCTTCCCTAGCTCTTCTAAAATAGAATTAACTAAACCTTCTCCTTGAGCACCCATGCCTTTGCTGAGTACTTCTGGGTCTCGCTCTCCATCAATCAAATTTTTAATAATAGCTGACAGTAAAGTCATATCACCACCTGCATGGCTCATTTGTTCTGCCATATGGGATACTAGGGTTAAAGCCTGAGTATTGCCAGTACTCGCTTGATTGACCATATGCGCTATACCAGGTGCTGCCATGGTGGGATTTGATTGTGCTTTTTCAGGATCGGGAAGCGTGCTGGGGTTTTGTATACCAGTAAGAATAGCCTCAATAATGACAGTATCCTCTTCATCAAGGTTTTGCATGAGCTTTTCTGAGCGATCTCCTTCGAGTATTTTATAAATACGAAGGACTAGATTCTGCCAGCCATTATCAGCACTAGATTTTAACACCTGACTAAGCTGCGGTCTGAGTTGAACATTGTGAGTAGTTTCAACGACCATGTTTATTAAGCTGGCATGTACTTGTAGTATTTGTTCTTGCTTGCTGGGAGTAGGGCTCATCAGCAAATATTAACTCTTTTGTTTCCTAATACCAACACTATATCAATGAATGACGTTTTAACTTGGAACGTAGTGTCGCTCGGTTAATACCTAAATAGGCAGCAGTACGTGATTGGTTGCCATTAGTATGTGTCATCAGTACTTCGAGTAAAGGTTTTTCAACTTCATCCATAACTTGCCTGTAAAGGAAAGTCGCATCTTGATCACCAAGGAGTTGTAAATACTCTTTGACTGTCGTTGTTGTTGTTTCTGAAAGTGAATGTCCGTTGGGTGATGTAATTGGGAGTGTATTCATGGGTTGATTCATGGGGTTAAACCTTTCCTTGGTTAGTGTATATCCTAGTCAGGACTAGAGTTTATTTAAAACACTTTCGAGATGGTTTAGCTGATTGGGTGCATCAGCTATTGTAAAAAGCTCTCTTTTTAGTTTTTTAAGTAAAACCTGATCTTGATTTGTTAGGTTGTATAAATACCAACCAATATGCTTGCGAGCAATGCGAACTCCCTGATCTGTCCCATAGTAGCGATGAATGGCATCAATATGTGTTAATGTCGTTTCAATCTTTTCTCTAAAGCTAATGGGTTTAATAATGTTTTTGCTTAAAAAGTGACCATTTAATTTATCATTTATCTCTTTGAAAATCCAAGGTTGTCCATGGGTAATTCTTCCTAACATCAATCCATCAGCATTTGTGTAATCAAAAATAAACTTTGCATCTTCAATACTATAAATATCACCGTTGGCAATAACAGGGATGTTGATAGCTTGTTTTATCTGACGAATTGTTTCGTATTCGGCATGACCCATAAAGGCCTGAGAACGTGAACGTCCGTGTACCGCAAGGCAGGAAATACCTTGATCTTCAGCGATTTTTGCAATCTCAAGTGCATTTCGGTTGGATGAAGCCCATCCTGTACGAATTTTTAGTGTAACGGGTACATCAACAGATGAAACTATTGTTGCAAGAATTATTTTAACTAAGGATGTATTACGCATTAAAGCTGATCCAGCGGCTTTATTACACACCTTCTTAGCAGGGCAACCCATATTAATGTCGATGATATTGGCGCCATTTTCTACATTAAACTGAGCGGCCTGTGCCATGACTTCAGGCTCTGTTCCAACTATTTGGGCAGAACGTGGTAGGGGTTCATCATCTTGAACTAGTCGTAACTGTGTTTTTCGTGTTTGTAATAATGATGGGTCTGAAGTAAGCATTTCAGAGGCAGCTAAACCAGCGCCATAAAGGCGGCATACATCTCGATAAGGGCGATCTGTTATTCCTGCCATCGGGGCAAGTAGAAGCTTGCTGGGTAGTTGATAAGGGCCTATCTGTAAGGGCATATTTTATGGGTTCTTTATAGAACGATAAAAATTATAGAAATTCGAACTGAAAATGAGTTGCATTTTTTCCCGGATCTCTTATTTTCAACTTTAATGTAATGGGGGTTTTAGGTGGAATGAGATGATCACTTTTGTAATCTGTTAAATATTCTTCAGGAAAAAATCGCCTAAGTGCAACTAAATTTGATTGTGCATCTCTTAAGCTAAGTTCAAGTACTGGATAAGCTTGATCACTTTTAGCCATGTTTTCAATTTGTGCAGAAATTAATAGGACATCGGGTTCATTGGGGTGAGCGAAAACATTATGATTAAGCATTTGTATTTTTTCTGGTTCATGAACGGGGGCATCTAAAATAAGATTGTGATTTTTATATAAAAACTGAGCAACTAATAATAAAGCTAAGAACGAGGCTATATTAATTGACAACTTACTTATACTTTTAGGAGTGCTTTCTTTGACAGATAATACTTGAGGTGTTGCTTGGAAATTCTCTCTTTTTTTATTTATTTCTAATTCTACTAGCTCTCCATGAGTATCAATGGTGGAGTGATTGGATTTGTTAGAATGTACCTGAGGGGGGGATGGTATTGTACGGTGTGCTTGTATCAACTGGTCGTGTATATCAAAGTTGTCACTGTCACTGTCATCCTGAAGCTCTTGGTAGTTTTTGGGAATAACGGTTGAAAGGTTTTTACTTGCATTAAATACAGCATTACATTCGCCACAACGGAGTAGACCTTTTGCAATAGTAACTTCACGCATATTGACATGATAGATAGCCTTGCATTTTTCACATTGTGTATACATAGGTCGTTAATAGTTATAATTAATATAAAGAAAAGTATTAAATTTTAGTGGCACTGATTCTAATCCAGCCATCCAGTGTTTTTATTTCAAAATCAGTAAATAAAGAAGAATAGGTTTCAATTAAATCAGACTGTTGTTCTTCTAGCAATCCAGATAAAACAAGCTTGCCACCTGAGCGGGTAAGTGAGGCTATTGTGGGAAATAGTTCAATTAAAGGCCCGCATAAAATATTGGCAAGTACCAAGTCATGTTCTTTTTGTGGGCAATCGTCTGGTAAGTAACAGCTGATTTTTTCTGCAGCAATTTCATTGCGCAACATATTATCTTTAGTTGCAATGAGTGCCTGCGGATCAATATCTGTTGCATTAATATGTGTAGCGCCTAGTTTGATTGCGGCAACGGCTAAGATACCGCTTCCACAACCATAATCTACAGCAGATAAGTCAATACATGGGTTTTGATCAAGCCACTCAAGGCACAAGGCTGTTGTTGGGTGAGTACCCGTGCCAAAAGCTAAGCCTGGGTCAAGATGGATGTAAGTATGCCCATCAGGGTTATCAGTCGGAATATCATAATTACTGGGGTAAATCCAAAGTTTTTCACCAAATTGAATAGGGTGGAAGTCTTTCATCCAGACGCGCTCCCAGTCTTGATCTTCTAAGGTTTCAATATGAAAATCTTGAATGTCCCAAGAGGATTTATTCTTATTAAGAAGTGTTTCAAGTTGGCTAAGATTACACTCACTTTCAAAAAGTGCCGTGATTACCATGTCGTTCCAAAGAAGTTGCTCACCAGGAAGTGGCTCTAAAACAGGTGTGTCATAAGCATCATTCCATGTAATGGAAAGCGCACCCGATTCTTCCATTGCATCTTCAATGGCTTGATGGTGTTTTTTTGTGGTCTGACAAATTACTTGCAGCCAAGTCTGGGCATCTGCCATTTAACTGTTAAAAACTAAGGCTAAAGCCCTAGTTTCTTTTCCAAGTAGTCGATGCCTGCACCACCTTTGATAAAGGCATGATCTTCCATAATGCGACGCTGTAGAGGAATATTGGTTTTAATGCCCTCTACAACCATCTCCGATAATGCACCGTGCATACGCTCAATAGCACC
>JALSLX010000133.1 GCA_026988095.1 Thiotrichaceae bacterium | reverse complement strand
AGTCCCAAATAGAAGCAACATTAACGACATTAAAAAACCAAAATATACCCACCTTTATTTTGGGTTTAGGCACAGAGGAAGGCTCTGCAATTCCATTACGAAAAGGTGGCTGGCTAGAACAAAATGGACAAGGCGTGATTAGCAAGATGGACGCTGATTTATTGGCTAACTTTGCAAAAATCACCGGTGGTAAATTCAGTAAAACGTTTAATGATGAAAGCGAATGGGAGGCACTCTACACACAAGGCTTATTAAAATCAGTGCCAACTAATCGAAAAGCCTTTGATAAAAATGAAGATCAACAATGGCTTGTTTATTACCCATGGTTTTTATTTACAGGTCTGCTACTTTTACTATTCTCGCTAGTACCATTTAAGCGTACAAACTCTGCACAACCCATAGCAAGCATCTTAATAAGCGTGGTATTAATTAGCTTTCTGCTTAGTTCATCATCAGCGCTTTATGCGAATGAAGACAGCTCTTTAAATGACCCCCTACAAGAAAGTATAAAAAACTATAACAAACAAGAATACGCGCTTGCCACATCAGGCTTTATGGCAACAATTTTACAAGCAAAAACGGATAGTGATCGTGGTAAGGCGATGCATAATTTAGGCAATAACTATTTTCAACAAGGCGATTATGAAAACGCCGCGCAACTGTATGAAGATGCTTTACGTTACGCACCCAATCAAACCCAGAGCCAACATAATTTATTGTTAACCAGCGAACTTAACGATTTATTACAAAGACGACGTAGCCGAGGCGTTGGCTTGCGCTCAAACCAAGCATCAGGCCGTGGTTTTTTGGGTAGTCAAAACCAAACAGCAAGCAATGCAGAAAGCAGAATGGCAAAGCCCAAGAACCTTAAATTACCCGAAATCCCCCAAGAGCATCTGAATGATTTATTAAGCAAAGGGCTGGCTCATCTACAGATGCTAGACAGCGAAAAAACCAAGCAAGAGCGACAAAAACAACGCAAAATTGAACAAGCACGCATCTCATTATTACGAGATCAAGACAGCTCGCTTGATATGTGGAAGCGTTTATTTGAAATTGAAGAAGGCTTTCCTGCAAAATTAGACTCCCCAAAAGCCGTGCCAGGGCAACAGCCATGGTAAAGCGCATTAAGGCATTACTTTTTACGAATCTGCTGATAATGTTTATCGGCATATTTTCTATTGCTCATTCTATTGCTTATGGAGCGCCAAGCTTTAAGCCCGTGCCCAATATTATCTTGTCACAAAGTAAAGTTTGGCAAAGACAACAAGTTATTTTAACCTTAGAAATAACAACGCCCGATGAGTTTGCAAGACTAGAAACCGAAGAACTTGAACTATCCGATTTTGAAGTGATTGCATTACCCTTTGAAAGATCAGCAGTACCAAATACATCACCAGAGCAATACAAGGTAAAGGTAGGTTGGATACTCTTTCCGCTAGTTGCGGGGCAGTCTGAAATTGAATTACCACAAATTATTTATAGACCCAATGGCGGGCGAAAAATAAAACTCAAACTGCCACCGAAAATGCTCAATGTAAAATCACTACCTGGCTACATCCCCGCAACCATGCCTATTGGGGTCGTTGCCATTAATAGTTCAGTGCCAGCAGGTAACTTATTAGGCAAGATACACGATACCCAAACATTGATTGATTGGAATATCGAATTAATCACCAAAAATGTTTTGCCACAGACGATCCCACCCATCTTACGGCAAGTAAAAACCAGTAAAGCATTGGATGTTTACCCTGAAACACTTGATAACAAAATCACAAAAAACTATCAAGGTTTACAAAATAGCTTGCACTACAAAATCCCTGTTAAAGCACTCAAAAATGGCAAGTTGGCATTACCCGCATTAAGTATCCAATATTTCGATCCTAAAGATGCAAAACTCAAAAGAGTAAAATCAGAACCATTGAAGCACTGGGCTGTTAATCGTTACCTTCAATGGTTTTTCTTTGCTGTTATTGCTCTAGTGTCACTTTTTGTTTTACTCAAGCTTATGCAACTCACTCGTAGCTACTTATCCGAAAAGAAAAAAGTGAGACTGGCAATTCAAGAAATCAATCACGCTGAAAATCTTCAAGAAATTCGTCAAGCACTGCATAACTTATCTCAAGCAAAAGGCTGGGGAGATAATATGACGCTACAACAATTATTAAGTGCTTGGGAAGAACAGAAAGGACATGGCGATAACCTTCAAGAGAATTTACATAGGTTTCAGCTAGAACAATTTAGTGAAAAATCCTCTAAAAGTGTCGAAAACATCAAAAAAGAACTTATAAATGACCTAAAAAAGGCTTAAAACAGCTTATTTATTAGACCACCCCCCTCTTTTTCGATGATTTGTATTTTTTCATGCCCACATTCTCAAAAAATCTGTATTAATTGATTTAGATCACAATTACAAACAAGAATCATTTGCATCTAGGTCTAGATTTCGTATAATTGATAATCATTCCTATTTAGGATACCTTGAAAATCATTTTGAGAATCTTTAATGTTTAGCACAAGCCCCTTAGCCACTCATAAAGAGTCGGCACTCGTCCATGTTAAAAAAATTCAGTCTGACTGTAAAACCCAAGTTAAATTATTAGGTTTAGGTATCGGCATTGGTTCTACTCTTGAAGTTTTGCGTAATCGTGGGGGTGATATGGTACTGGCAAATAATAATATTCGTATCAGTTTAGGTCGCTCTATCGCTGAAAATATTTTTGTATCAGCTAGCAATACATAGAGAAAGATCAAACCATGGCTAAACAATGTTGCGCTGTTGAGAATAAAAGTGGCAAATGTCATCAAGCAGATAATAACTGCGATGTGTTAAAAATTGCGCTGGTTGGTAATCCAAATTCAGGCAAGACGACACTTTTTAACCAACTTACAGGCTCGCAACAAAGTACAGGCAATTGGCCTGGTGTTACCGTTGTTAAAAAACAAGGTGCTTTTAAACACAGTACTAATAAACACACCACTAAAACGATTCAAGTAACCGATTTACCCGGTACTTATTCACTGGATTATTCAGACACATCAGCCGATGAATACGTGGCTCGTCAGTTTTGCCTCGAATGCCCTGATAATGTTTTTGTTAATATCATTGATGCCAGCACCTTAGAACGTGGCTTATATTTAACCCTGCAGTTACGCGAACTTGGCATCCCCATGATTGTTTATTTAAACATGATGGATGTAGCCAAAAAACGTGGGATGAAGATTAATATTGAGGCTTTATCAGCACAAATTGCTTGCCCAGTCATTCCGCTATCACTAAAAGGCGCATCAAACAGCTCACAAACGGCCGAACAATTACAAAATCAAATTGTAAAGAAAAGTAAGCAATTTGACTCGTTTAAAGCCTTAGCGATAACTTATGATGAAAACATTGAAAAAGCACTAAGCCAAATTACAAAAAAAGAAAATTGTAGCCGAACACAGGCACTAATTAGTCTTCAAGAAAATAACACCGATACAACCAAGACACTCATTGCTGACGTTGAAAAAGAAACAGGTGAAGAATTAGACTTTTTACTCGCAGAAGTGCGCTTTGAAAATGCAACTGAGTTAGCAAAAACAGTCATTACGGAGCAAGGTAAAGTTAGTCGTACACGCTCAGATAAAATTGACAATTTTGTATTAAGTAACTGGCTTGGTGTACCTATATTTCTTGCCATGATGTATTTGCTCTTTACTTTTAGCATAAATCTTGGTGGTGCATTTATTGATTTTTTTGATCAAACGGCACAAGCGTTTTTTGTTGATGGTTTAAGCGCTGTAATGAATGGTATAGGTCTGCCACTGTGGCTAACCACACTCCTCGCGAATGGTATTGGCGGTGGCATTCAAGTTGTTGCCACATTTATTCCTATCATTGGTGCGCTCTTTTTGTTCCTCACCGTTTTAGAAGAATCAGGCTATATGTCTCGTGCCGCTTTTGTCATGGATAACTTTATGCGCAAGCTAGGCATTTCGGGCAAAGCTTTTGTACCACTCATTGTTGGCTTTGGTTGTAACGTGCCTGGCATTATGGCGACCCGCACACTCGACAACAAACGTGAACGTATTATCACCGTACTCATGTCACCGTTTATGTCGTGTGGAGCGCGCTTAGCGGTTTATGCTCTATTTTCTGCCGCATTTTTCCCTGTTGGTGGGCAAAACATTGTTTTCTTGCTTTACTTGATCGGTATTTTATTTGCGATTATGACAGGCTTAATCCTGTGTAAAACGCTGTTAAAAGGCGAAGCAGAAGACTTTTTTATGGAGCTACCAAACTATCAAGTCCCGAGCTTTAATAGCATTCTAAAAAACACGTGGGGCAAGCTCAAAGGGTTTATTCAAGGTGCTGGAAAAATCATTATCATCGTCGTTGCCTTAATCAATGTTGCCAATTCGGTTGGTACGGACTTAAGCTTTGGCAATGATAATTCAGAAAAATCTGTACTCAGTGCAACGGCAAAATTTATAACTCCCATCTTTAAACCCATGGGGATTGAAGAAGATAACTGGCCAGCGACGGTAGGCATTATTACTGGCGTTTTAGCAAAAGAAGTCGTGGTAGGTACGCTAGATGCACTCTATTCAAGCATTGATAAACCAGCAATAGAAAATAACGTAGTAACACCAGAAACAGCAAAAGAAACACCATTTAACCTAGCAACTCGTTTAAAAGAGGCCGTACAAACCATCCCTACTAATTTAGCCGCTGTCGCTGATAGCTTGCTAGACCCACTAGGCTTATCCGTTGTTAATAATGTGTCAGATCAAAAAGCTGCGGCAGAAACCCAAGGTGTGGATACCTCAACCTTCGGCGCAATGCACAATCGCTTCGATGGGAAAATAGGCGCATTCGCTTATTTATTATTTATCTTGCTGTACTTCCCATGCGTTGCCGCGACGGGTGCAATGTACCGCGAAACGGGCAAAGGCTGGACAATATTGGGCGTATCATGGAGCACTGGGCTTGCCTATGCTACTGCTGTTATTTTTTATCAAGTGGCAACATTTTCAGCGCATCCTTTACAATCATCTTTATGGATAGGGATACTATTGACGATCTTAGCCACGACTATTTATATTTTCAAAATAGTGGGCAACAAGCAAAACTTTAACGAAAAGCCTACTTCAATATTAGGAGTGTAAATTGAAGCTCGGTGAAATACGTAACTACATTAAACGCCGCGAAGATTCATCACTCGCAGATGTAGCCACGCACTTCGACATCAGCCAAGAAGCGGCAAAACTAGCGATCGAATATTGGATAAAAAAAGGCAAAGTCAGCGCGCAAGGCGCTGCTTGTGGCAGTAGTTGTGGAGGATGCGGTAGTGCCACTGAAAGCTACCAATGGGTGAGTGATGAGCACACTATTCGTTGGATATGATTAAAAACGCACTCAGTGCCAACCTCTCGCCCAAAAGTATTCAATACCTTATTGTAGGTTGGCGCTAAGCTTGCGAAGCCCAACATGATGTCCTTTTCTGGGCTCCCTAACGTCAGTCCAACCTACATATTTGAATAAAGAACTCGTCATTCTGGTGAATACCAGTATGACGACAATAATACCGAAATACTTTTGAGGGGATTTATTTATATAGGTCCACCCCCCCCTCTTTTTCGATGATTTGTATTTCTTATCCCTATTTTAACAGAAGAATATAGGATTAAAGTCGCTCAAATACCGTAGCAATTCCCTGTCCATGACCAATACACATCGTTGCCAAACCAAAGGTAGCGTCCTTTTCTTTCATCACATTCATCAAGGTTGTTGAAATACGTGAGCCAGAACAGCCTAATGGATGCCCGAGTGCGATTGCACCACCATTGAGATTCACTTTTTCATCCATCACATCCAAGATGCCCAAGTCTTTAAGCACGGGCAATGATTGTGCAGCAAAGGCTTCGTTTAGCTCCCACACATCAATATCATTAACCGATAAACCTGCTTTTTTCAGCGCTATTTTTGATGCGGGTACTGGGCCATACCCCATGATTGCTGGGTCTACACCTGCTAAGCCCATTGAGGTTATTTTTGCGATGGGTGTTAAACCTGCATCTTGCGCGGCTTGTGCCGACATAATCACCATTGCCGATGCACCATCTGATAATGCCGAAGATGTGCCTGCCGTTACTGTTCCACCTTTTGGATTAAATACTGGGCGCAAGCCTGCCAATGTTTCTACCGTGGTGTCTGGGCGAATCACTTCATCTTTTGTACACATTTGTGGCAAGCCGTCTGCATCGTGTCCGGGTGTTGGTACTATTTCATTATCGAACTTTCCTGCCTCTGCCGCCGCGTGTGCAAATTGATGCGAACGTGCGCCGAAGGCATCTTGTGCTTCACGAGTTATGCCATGTTGTACTGCTAACATCTCCGCCGTTAAGCCCATCATGTTCGATGCCATTGCAGCATGTTTTGCAAAACTTGGATTCAGATCAACACCGTGTGTCATCGGGATATGCCCCATGTGCTCGACACCACCGATGATATAAAAATCACCGTTGTCCGATTGTATGCCTTGCGCTGCAGTATGAATCGCCTGCATGGATGAGCCACATAATCGATTAACTGTTTGAGCAGGCACAGTGTGCGGTAAACGTGTGAGCAGTGCCATCACGCGCGCAACGTTAAAACCTTGTTCTAGCGTTTGGTAGGTACAGCCCCAAATTACATCATCGACCTTTGATGGGTCTAACCCTTCGTTACGATCAAGCAGCGCTTCTACTAAGTGTGCCGATAAATTCTCCGCACGGGTTACGCGGTACATGCCATTTTTTGAACGCCCCATGGGTGTTCTTACACCGTCTACTACGACTGCATCTCTTGGATTTAGTTTTTTATTTAGAGCACTCATGATTACGCCTCCCCACCGAAAAATTTAAGATCGTTTGATGCCATATCTGCTAACAGTTTTGGTACTTTATAGGCTTCACCGAGATCAGCGTACTTCTCTGCCATAGTGACAAATTCCTTTGTTCCGATTGAATCAATATAGCGCAAAGCGCCTCCTCTGAAAGGAGGGAAACCTATGCCCCAAATCAAACTCATGTCGGCTGATTCTGGTGAATCGACAATCTTATCTTCCAAACAACGCACCACCTCTAAACACAGTGATAACATCATGCGCTCAACAATTTCTTCATCGCTAAATTCATCGGCTTGACGAATTGCACTAGAAGTTTTTGCCACCATTGCAATCGCTTCTTTATCCACTTTCTTCTGTGGCTTGCCACGTCTGTCGGGCTCGTAACGGTAATATCCACTGCCTGATTTTTGCCCCAAGCGTTTTGCTTTGAACATTGCTTCGGTAGACGAATCAAAATCTATTTTCATGCGATCAGGAAAACCTTCTGCCATCACCGCAGAACCATGACAAGCGACATCAAGCCCCACAACGTCTAGTAAATACGCAGGGCCCATTGGCCAGCCAAAACCTTCCATGACTTTATCAATATGTAAGAAATCCGCGCCATCGTTTACTAGCTTCTCAAACGCATTGAGGTATGGGAATAAAACACGATTGACCATAAAGCCCGGGCAGTCATTTACTACGATTGGTTTTTTGCCAATTGATAGTGCATAAGCAACCGTTGTGGCAATGGTTTCATCGGATGATTTTTCGCCACGGATCACTTCAACCAATGGCATAAGTGGCACAGGGTTGAAAAAGTGCATGCCACAAACACGCTCTGGGTGTTTGGTTGCGGTGGCTAATTCTGTGATTGAAATGGTCGATGTATTTGATGCCAAAATCGTGTCTTTGCTAACCACACCTTCAAGCTCTGCTAATACTGCCTTCTTGATTTTGACGTTTTCTACAACTGCTTCAACCACAATATCGGTATTGGCAACATCGCCATACGTTAATGTAGTATTGATGCGTGAAAGCGTATCCATCATTACTTCTTCGGTCATGATTCCACGTTTTACACGTTTAGCTAACAGCTTTTTGGCTTCTTTCATGCCAAGCTCCAGCGCTTCATCATTAATGTCTTTCATGATGATTGGCGTGCCTTT
>JALSLX010000132.1 GCA_026988095.1 Thiotrichaceae bacterium | reverse complement strand
CAAGAAGAGCAAGAAGAGCAAGAAGAGAATATTGATGTCATTGATATTATTGAATTACCAGAACTTTCGATTAAAAAAGAGCTAGTAACCGAATCCATAAAAGAAAACGTAATAGAAGATATCGTAGAAAGTACAGAAGTAGCCCAAGCAACAGCACCTGAAGAAACACTTCAGCTTGATAACTTACTCATTGATGATTTTTTAGAGTCTCCTAAAGAAGAGCTAATAAAGACAACAGATGAAGAGGTTATCCTAGAAATAGAAGCAGACGATGCTGTTACTTTAGCAGAAGAACTAAAAGAGCCTGAATTAGCTCTAGCTGCAACAGATACTAGTGCTTCAGCCTCTTCTACAGATTATGCCATTTCTGAAAACTTTGTTGATATAGATCTTAGTTTGGATACCACTAATAATAGCCCTACTCAGCCTAAAGAAAAATCCAATGCCAGCAATGGAGATATTCTATCTCAAATATCCGCAGATATACCTGAGGCAGCTACTACGAATGATGATATGGATTCATTACTCGAATCCTTAATCTCAGGTGGTGATAACGCCGTAAAAACAGATGAAGCTGTCACTAACATCACTGAAGATAATACTGAAGCAGATCTACTTGATTTTGATCTAGAAACGAATGAAGAAAATATAATAGACACCAGAGCAGAAAGTATAGCTGTTGATATTGAAAACATAGAAGCCAAGCCAGTAGAAATTAATATTGATGATATAGAAATTGATAAGCTTCTTCAGGTGAAAAATGAGACGGAAGCGCCTAAAAGATCAGCAGAAGAAGAGCTTCAAGCTTTACTAGAAGAAATCAGGGAAGAGGCTGATGGAATACCAGCGCCTGACTCTCAAAACAGCACCTCATCTAAAGCACAAACATATTCGCCTACCGATGCTGAAGAGCGTTGGAAGCTAATATGCGGCACTAACAAAGATAATATTGATATTCAGAAATTAGCTACATTCGAACCTAGCAATCACATACTAACAACAATAGTTCAGAATATAGAAATAGCCAAACAGAACAAAGAAACTCTACGTATAAAGTTTAAAGGTGTTATTGTGGTTATCGACCCAGAAACAGATAATATTTATTGTGATCGTTCTATTTTTACCGAGTTCTATGCCAATATTTGCTATGAACCGATAACTAAAGACAAAATAAAAATACACAATTTAGATGCTAGTGAATTAAGACTTTATCGTAAAAAAATGCAAGAAGATGATGAACGTACTCATTCGATTGAAGCCTTTATTTGGACAACAAGTTTGCTTACATCGAGAGGTCGTTTACCAAAAATGACTAATCTTCAAAGTAAAGTAGGCTTAAACTCATGGCCCAATCTAACTCGTGTTGAAAATATTCCTCACATGATGCAAATTGCAGCCTTATTCAATAAAAACACATGGAGTTTATTAGAGATCTCCAATAAATCAGGGGTTTCTAAGAAATATGTTATCGCCTTTTATAATGCCGCACTTGCTTTAAATATGATTAAAACCAATGGCGCTTCTGTTAGCTCTGCATTACTCGACCTAAAAAAGAGTAAAAATAAAAATAGAAGCCTTTTCTCACGATTCCTTAAAAAGATTACTGCGTAAACTATGTCATCTACTCAACACAAAAAAATACTATTTACCGGCCCGGTTGGAGCTGGAAAAACAACCGCGATTCAAGCCATGAGTGATGTTCCCATCATCACTACGGATGAACAAGCGACGGATATGACGAAGGAGCGAAAAGGGCAAACGACTGTCTCAATGGATTATGGCTATATCAATATTGGCAAGAAAGAAAGAATCCATCTCTACGGAACTCCTGGCCAAGAAAGATTCGATTTCATGTGGGATATTTTAAAAAATGGAGCTATCGGCCTTATTTTATTGATTGATAATTCACGTAAAAACCCACAACAAGATCTAAAGTTTTATACAAAAGCATTTAGTGAATTTATTGATAAAGGTGAGCTCGTAATTGGCATCACAAGAATGGACGAACACAAAAGTCCAAACATTAATGATTATAGAGGATGGTTACAAGAGTTAGACATTACAGCACCTATTTTTAGCGTTGACGCGCGAGAGAAAACAGATGTTTCCTCATTAATCCAAGCTCTTCTTTACACCATGGACCCTGGAGTAGCGGCATAATGAGCACTTTTGAATTAAACAATAATTTATACATCAATGTAACACCACGAGGCGCTTACTATGCGATTCAAGATAGTGCTAATGATGCTACACGAAATGTTCTTATCAAACTATTACGAGAAGATGAGACACCACCACTTTCCACTGAAGTTGTTGAAGAAATAACAGGCTTAAAGGGTGATGAGGCTTTTAACTTTGTTGATAGAATCCAATCTCTAGGTCTGATTTCTGGTCAAAAAGAAAGTGAATCTGCACCTGAAGAAAATATGGAAGATATTTTACCAGAGTTATTAGGCTCACTATCTGACTCTGAAAAAGTTTTACTTGCTGAACACAGTGGGCTTTATCTAGGTGCCTCTGGTTTTCCACACGAAGCAGCAGAAGAACTTGCGGCGATTAGTGCAAATCTATCGGAAGTTTACCAACGCCACAAAAACCTCCTTCAAGGCAATTTACGTTTCAATCAACACGCTTGGGGACTTATTGACGCCGCAGGAAATAGTGAAGTAGGTTTTTGGCCACTGTACATAGGTTACAATCAATTTACTTTGGTAATACACGGTATGCCACAACTAAATCGACCTGGGTTTAAACACTTAATTTGGTCGCTAATGAAAAGATATGGAAAATAGTGAATAGCCACTTTATCGGCTTAAAATGATTTCGTAATTTAAATATACTATAATTTAAAAATCAATGAATGTGACTAAAAATTAATCACTGATATAATAATAACAAAGTAATAATAAGGGTAATCACAATGCGTTCTGAAATGCTTAGCTCAATCTTAAGCGACTTAAATGGGTCTAGTGCTGATATCGAAGCCTCAGCTGTTCTTTCAACCGATGGTTTAATGATGGATTCATTATTACCAGCTGGTATGGATGAAGACAGAGTAGGTGCGATGAGTGCTGCAATGCTATCACTAGGTGACCGTACGGCTGAAGAATTAGCCCGAGGCACACTAGAACAAGTCTTAATAAAAGGCGATAACGGCTACATACTAATGACTTACGCAGGCTCTGAAGCCGTTGTAACTGTTTTAACAAAACCCGATGCCCGTCTTGGTCTAATTTTCCTTGATGTTAAACGCGCTGCGGATGCTATCCAAAAAATAGTCACTTAAAGTTTTGTACGTAGGTTATTACAGCAAGTTCTTTTCAAACAACTTAGTTTCTTAGACCTCCACTACTAACTAATAAAGATCTCCCCCAACGTATTCTTTAAAGGCTCAGTAATTTTCACTGAGCCTTTTTACCCCTAAATCATCCCTTTTTACACCAAAACAGCCTTTATAGGCTATTTTTAAACCCACCCCCCCTCTTTTTCGACGATTTGTATTTAAATCTCAAGTGCTTTCTTAGTAAAAATAGCTATCATAGACACATGAAAAATAAAAAAGTCATTATAGGTATGTCAGGCGGTGTTGATTCATCCGTCGCAGCGCTTCTTTTACTCCAACAGGGCTATCAAGTCGAAGGCCTGTTTATGAAAAACTGGGAAGAAGATGACACCGAAGAGTATTGCACAGCCACAGAGGACTTAGCTGATGCCCAGTCAGTGAGCGATGCACTCGGCATTAAGCTACACACGGTAAATTTTTCAGGAGAGTATTGGGACAAAGTATTCGAATATTTTTTAGAAGAATATCGCTCTGGGCGCACTCCCAATCCTGACATCATGTGTAATAAGGAAATCAAGTTTAAAGCATTTTTAGAATATGCGCTTGAACTAGGAGCTGACTACATCGCAACAGGCCACTATGCTCGTATCGACCGTTCTAATTTAGTATCAAATGACCCTACGTTAAAAATGCTAAAAGGTATTGATGATAACAAGGATCAAACTTATTTTTTATATACCTTACAACAACATCAGCTGATCAAAAGTTTATTCCCTATTGGCGAACTAGAAAAATCAAAAGTACGCGAAATAGCTCAAAAAGCGGGGTTTGATACCGCTAATAAAAAAGACAGCACTGGAATATGTTTTATCGGTGAGCGTAAATTTACTGAGTTTTTACAACGCTTTTTACCTGCTCAACCTGGTGATATTATTACCCCAGAAGGTGATGTAATCGGTCAACATCAAGGCTTAATGTATTACACCTTTGGACAACGCCAAGGTTTAGGCATTGGCGGGCTAAAGACGGCAAGTGAAGAGCCATGGTTTGTAGTTGATAAAAAATTAGATACAAATAAACTAATTGCCGCGCAAGGACATAATCATCCTCTATTACTAAAACAACAACTTATAGCATCCCAGTTACATTGGGTATCTGGCAATGCTCCTTCTAACGACTTTGTGTGCAAAGCAAAAATACGTTACCGTCAAACAGAACAGGACTGCCATGTTTTGATTGATAGTGATAATATTGACAATTGCGTAGTGTGTTTTGACGAACCACAACGCGCCATAACACCAGGGCAATCCATCGTTTTTTATGATGATGATATATGTCTTGGCGGTGGCATTATTGATAAAATGCAATCAACTTGTGAGATAACTTAAACCGTGGAATCTAACACCCAAAACCGCACCATTGCACTAGCTGCCCTTTTCCAATGTATTGATGGTGTAAATCAAATTGCCAATACAGGAAAAATTGATGAGACTCTCTACAACACCTGCATCAATAGCATATTAAATGATAATGCAGATGATGCTATTGGTTTATACGGTTCTTTAGAAAATCTCAACGTTGGTTTTACATCTATGTTGTATCAGTTAGGAGCTGGACAACTGACCCCCGATGGAAAACCAAAAGATTTAGAAGCAACACGCTATGCCTTGGGTTTATTGCATTTAGAGAAAAAGCTTCACAATAATCCTGCCGTTTTTAAAGAAGTGATAGCTGGAATTCAAGACACCCAGAAGAAATTGGAATTTTTTGATAAAGACCACGAAAATATCACCGCATCACTT
Organism: Thiotrichaceae bacterium; assembly: GCA_026988095.1. GTDB lineage: Bacteria > Pseudomonadota > Gammaproteobacteria > Thiotrichales > Thiotrichaceae > Cocleimonas. The sequence goes on along the minus strand of JALSLX010000132.1, from coordinate 14,260 downwards.
GCAGAGATTTATGCTAACACGATTAGTAATGTTGGGCCAAAAATCATGGTAAAAGGCGATCAAACTCATCTTGCCAATCCTAAGAATGCTTCTAAAATTCGTGCTTTATTATTAGCAGGTATTCGCGCTGCATTACTATGGCGACAAGCAGGTGGAAACCGCTGGAAACTTTTACTAGAACGCGGAAAATTGCAAAAACAAGCTGATGCGTTTTTATCTCAACTTTAATACCCTCAATTAGGGTGATCATATGACTGAAGAGTTCGCAACCAGCCTATGTTCTGACCCTGAACTTTTGCTAAAATTAGCTCAATACAAAATGCCTTTTGGCAAATTTAAAGGCTCATTACTCATTGACCTTCCAGAACCTTATGTTGTCTGGTTTTCCAGCGAGGGCTTTCCTGATGGGGAGTTAGGCAAACTACTAGGGATTGTTCATACAATCAAAGTTAACGGCTTAGAATACTTATTTAAACCTTTGCGTGGGTAGTCCATAATATTCACCGTAATATTTACAACTCATATAACTTTATAAAGATTTGGATACCACTATGTCTGCAAAAATTATCGACGGGAAAAAAGTTTCAGCAGAAGTACGACAAGAAGTTAAAATTGCTGTTGAAAAACGAATCGCTGATGGTAAACGTCCTCCAGGTTTAGCCGTTATACTCATTGGTAGTGATCCGGCATCACAAGTATATGTTGGGCACAAGCGCAAAGCCTGCAAGGAAATTGGCATGCTATCACGCTCTTATGATTTACCGATAGAAACCACTCAACATGAGTTAGTTAAGCTAATTGACGAACTAAACAGTGACTCTGATATAGACGGCATTCTTGTTCAACTCCCACTACCAGAACATCTTGATACCTCATTAGTTATCGAGCAAATCCACCCCGATAAAGACGTAGATGGCTTCCACCCTGTAAGTGTTGGGCGGCTCGCATTACGTATCCCAGGCTTACGCCCCTGTACTCCCTTTGGTGTTATTCGTTTACTCGAATCTATCGGTGAGAAATTCTACGGCAGTCACGCTGTTATTGTCGGCGCATCTAATATTGTAGGCCGCCCGATGATGCTTGAACTATTACTCGCTGGCTGCACCGTAACAGTCTGCCACCGCTTTACTAAAAACACTCCAGAGCTGGTCGCACAGGCCGATATTGTTGTTGTTGCTGTTGGCAAAGCAAGCCTAGTTAAAGGTGATTGGATTAAAAAAGGCGCTACAGTTATTGATGTTGGTGTAAACCGATTAGACAGTGGAAAATTAGCCGGTGATGTTGAGTTTGACAAGGCAGCTGAACGTGCAAAATGGATAACCCCCGTACCAGGTGGTGTTGGCCCAATGACGGTAGCCATGTTGATGAAAAACACATTAACAGCATGTGAGAAGCATCAGTTTTAAGATTCTTCAATGGAATTCACAGAAAAACACAAAAAGATATAACACATATTCATCATACCAGTGAAGGCTGGCATCCATTTATACCCCGACACTTTATCAACCATGGCTTACGGCATTCACCACAATGACGTAGTTTTATTTTTATTCCGTATCCTTCGCGCCGCCCTGACAAAAGCCCCTAAACACTCAAAAAAAGCCCAGCGCAAGGCTGGGCTTTAAATACGCTTAACAATCTAAGATTACTTAGGACAAGCACCTTGATTACCTGGCACTTTACCTGCGAGTTTCAAAAAACCTTCAAACGGTGTCATCACCTTCATTGCTTCCATTTTAGGCCCGCTAAACTCTAGCTTACCAGACATCATTGCACCCATTGCACCGCAACCCCACGAGCCTCTGCCCATACAGTTCCAGTTTTTATCAGTGGCATGCATGAGATAATCAACATTCATGTTCATTTTTTTACCATCAGGCTTTCCACCATAAATACACATGGCTTTTCCACCTTTATCGGCAATGGTAAGTTGAACTTTAGTTTTCACACCACAGCCACTGCGGTACATCTGAACGAGTTTATAACCACGCCCTGCATCATTATTAACCCACGAATAACCATCTTCATTTTTACCTAATTGGGATGTTAATACAGCATTTTTATTCCAACCATCACAAGCCTGTTTAGCCCACGCTGCATCCATGTATTCGCTTGCCATTAGTGATGTTGATAAAAGACTTAACGCTAAAACGATTCCTGATTTTTTGAGCATGTTACTTACCTCCATAAATTTAATCGAAAAAAAAGCGAGCCTAAGCTCGCTTTTTTTATAATTATTTTAAAATGTTCTACTGTAACCTATACCAAGTGAATCTTGAAACATAGATAATTCAACCGAGTTACCTCCACCAATAGGACCTTTCACTTTATTCTCAAATGCATGCATATACACAACAGATAAACTAGAGTTCTTCTTTAATGCAATTTCAGCACCCAATGAAAGGTGACTTTCAGTCACTGCTGGAGCAATTATATTAAAACCGGCAGCTAGTGGATCAACAACTGATTCACCGTAGTTAAAACCTGCCATTAATGCTACTTTATTATTAAGTTGGTGTTTTACACCTAACTTAATAACATCCTGATCGTCCCATTTAAATCCATCGTGTATTGCTTTAACTTGGCTGTAATAAATACGTTGTACGTCAACAGCCACTCTCGTTTTAGGAGAAACATCAAAAGACACACCAATCGTAGTTGCACCTGGCACATCCATTTGTCCATTTGTTACTGTACCAGTTGCAGATAATGGCGCTCCTGTTGCGTCTCGAGGAATAGTTGCTCCATTAAATAAAGGTGCATTTTTATCAAATCCCCCCATAGTTGTCTTAAAACGATGAGAAAAACCAACCATAGCCGTAGGTGATATCTTCCCTAAATAACCTATAGTCGCACCAATACCTGTTGCTGTATCTGTCGCAGTTGTACCTGGAGTTATCAACCCCGTTGAATTGAATGCTTGTGCAACAAGATTTATCGACAAACCAATACTATGATTATCATTAATTTTTTTAGATATAGTCGGCGAGATAAATACCTGCTTGAAATCTATCCCTGCTTTAGTTGTACCTGGAGGAGCATTAGGATTAGGGAATGAAGGTTTATAATCCGTATTCATTCCTCCGTTTCCATAAACAGCAACACCAAAAGACATCCCATTAGATAGTGTCTTTTTGTATCCACCTTCTGGCACTAAAAAGGCTTTTGTATTATTTGCATCATATACACCACCTAATGCTGCCCCAAAGTCTGCTTTTCTGTTTGGTACAAAAACTTCTAAACCAACATCAAAGCCATCATCTATAAAAGAACCCGCTGCTGGATTCGTTCCTAACGTCATTGTATTTTGTGGGTTAGCAACAGCTGCACCCCCCATTGCCTTATGTATTTGACCAACACCAGTTGGTGCCATACCGTTAGTTGCATAAACAGTAGGTGCGATAGATATTGATAGTGCGCTAAGCAAAAGCGTCTTCTTGAAAATATGTTGCATCCTTTCTCTCCTAGAGGGGTTGTATTTTATTCAGCTATTATATTAGCTTAGCTGGATACGCCAATAATGGCAGATAGCACTAACTAATGTCAATCTGAAATAAAATGCAAGTCATTGATTTACAATGAATTAATTTATTATAATATAGTCATAAGCTTATATTAATCAGCATGCATGACAATTAATATTTGTCTATCACTGTCTAGCCCACTACTATACACACTCCTATTACGTCCCAATTTAGAAGATTCATTCCATGTCTCGTATGCAATTCAAACTGATAAATTCAGATTTATCGACTAGTAATTCTAATAATATCCCCGCTCGACGTGGGCAACTCACCTTTCCACGAGGCACTATCGAAACACCCGCCTTCATGCCTGTTGGTACATATGGCACAGTAAAGTCCATGAAATCTGAGGAACTTGTAGGTCTTGGTGCAGAAATCATCTTGGGTAATACATTTCACCTAATGCTTCGTCCAGGCACTAAAGTCATCCAAAAACATGGGGATTTACATGATTTCATGCATTGGGATAAACCTATACTAACGGATTCAGGTGGGTTTCAAGTTTTCTCACTCGCTAAGATGCGCAAGATCACTGAAGAAGGTGTCCATTTTAATTCTCCCATAAATGGTGAAAAATTTTTAATGTCTCCCGAATCATCAATGCAGGTTCAACGCGAGCTAGGCTCTGATATTGTGATGATCTTTGATGAATGTACTCCCTACCCTGCTAGCTTGTCAGAGGCACGCGAGTCGATGGAGTTATCATTACGCTGGGCAAAACGCAGCAAGCAAGCACATGAGGGGAACGACGCCGCACTGTTTGGTATCGTTCAAGGCGGTATGCATGAGGAGTTACGCAAACATTCTGCTGGAAACTTAATTGATATCGGATTTGATGGTTATGCCATTGGTGGATTATCTGTGGGTGAACCCAAAGACGAACGTGACCATGTGTTAGAAATAACTACTCCCATATTACCTAAAGATAAGCCAAGATATCTAATGGGAGTAGGCAAGCCTGAAGATATTGTGGAATCAGTTAAACGAGGAATAGATATGTTTGATTGTGTTATTCCTACGCGCAATGCACGCAATGGCTTTATTTTTACCCGATACGGCAAGCTTAATATCAGAAATAGTATTCACCAATACGATACTCAACCAATTGATTCAAAATGTGGGTGTTACACCTGCCAAAACTATTCTCGCTCATACCTACGTCACCTAGATAAGTGCAAAGAAATGCTTGGTGCGCATTTAAACACAATTCACAATTTATATTATTATCAGGAACTCATGCGCGGGATTAGAGAGTCTATCGAGAACAATCGTTTTGATAATTTTGTAGCCGAATTTTACGAATCAAGAAGCCAGCCAGGCTAATATTTACTCAATTTTAAACACCTACCTCCCCTCTTTTTCGAGGTTTTGTGCATTCTTTCAGATCATAAAACTTCGAAAAAGAGGGGGGGTTAATAGGCTATAAAAGCACATAAAAAAAGCCGCTTTCGCGACTTTTTTATGTGCTTAATAAGTTAAAACTTACATTACACCAAGTTTTTCTAGTACGTCAATTGTTAAACCACCTGTTGCCAGGCCATTTTCTTTTTGAAAACGTTCAACTGCGTTCATAGAACCTTTACCAATTGCCCCATCAATTGGACCATTATAAACGCCAGCATCTTTTAGAGCTTGTTGGATTCGTTTATTTATATCTTCACCCATATTTGTCTTACATAAAACTCTACGCCACTCTAAACGCTCACTCGAAACCTTAGAGCGTTTTTCAATAGTTTTGTATTCAGCTGGAATTTTTGTTCGAATTTCTTCTGCTGGTGTAGCAACGTTACTCACTTTAATCAGTTTAGCAACTGGCTCAACCTTTTCTTCTTCGATTGCTGCGGCTGTATCCACCACAAGCTTTTTTATTTTTGTAAATTGTGCCGGAGTCTCTTTCAAACAAATTTGATTTCCAGTATATGCACCATCACCGTCTACTCCCGAAGTTCTCCAAGTAAATGCGGCATCAGAAACTTTATTCGTTAATGTTACCTTTTTGTACTCTGCAGGGATCTTAACCTTATCAATCGTTGCATCACTAACTAGCTTGCTAACTTTTATTGCTTTGGCTTCTTCTGGAACCTCTACAAGATCAATTGTAGAAGGTGCTTTTAATACAGTCTTCTTAATGATTTTATATTTTGCTGGCACTTGGACCAAACACATGATCTCGCCTGTGGAGTTATCAATCTTTGTAATAGGGCCATCACCTTTTTTCCATACTGCTTTGGCGGGTTCTATTTCAATTTTTTCTTCTACAATTTCATACTCTGCAGCTTTATAAATCTTTTTCTTACTCGCCTGCTTTACCACAACAGTTTCTTGAGCTTCTTCAAATTGAGCGTCTGCAATTTTGATTTCTTCTGATTCTTCTTTCACAAGAACATCTTTCGAAGTCTCTTCAAACTTGGCTGGAATAAAGTACTCTTGGTAACATGCTCCAACAGATGCACTTGAGATATCAATTCCATTTGTCTTTGCGCCAGCTAACAATGCAGGACTTGCAGGAATACCTTTTTTACCAAGGCTTGTAACCCAAGAAGTACCTGCTGGTGAAATTTCAACTTCAATCATCTCTTCACGAAATTTTGCAGGAATTGCTTTGATTTTTGTGTAACCTTCTTTTTCAACAATAGATTTTTCTGCTACATCAAATACTGCTGGTTTGACTACCACTTCTTCTGATTCTGGTTTAACTAAAACTTCCTCTGTTTTTGTTTCATATTCAGCCGGAACAATAACTTTAGCAAAACACTCTCCTGGCTTTGCATCTGGCAATGTATGAGTTGCATCAATTCTATCTTTTTTTTCTTCGTGAGATGCCGCCATAGCTAGAGAAGCTGGAAGCAAAAGAGCCAATACGGCTACTGAAGCAAAACTTTTAGTGAACATTTTATTCTCCTTAATTTTTCGTCTTTAAAAGCAATTAAAGACATAGAAATACTATCTGTATAAATTTTTTGAATACAAATGCTCACAAAATAAGCATTTTGAAATTATCATCGAAGGATAATCCATTCGTCCTAAATGAGCAACCGTCTATCTCTGATATAGAATAACTTAATTATAATATTTTAGACCTACAAACTCGATTGTATCGCCTTTAAACAAACTGTCATCAATGTTCCTGGAAGAATACCTAATGCTAATACCGACAATCCATTAAGACTTAGTAAAACTCTAAAATCCCACTTCACTAATGCAAGTACAGAACTTGTGCTACCTTCTGGCTTATCAAAGTACATCAGTTTAATAGCTCGAAGATAATAATAAGCGCCAATAACTGACATCACTACTCCAAAAACAGCCAACCAAATTATATTTGCATCAACAACCGCCGTGATCACTGATAATTTCGCATAAAATCCAACTGTTGGTGGAACACCTGCCATTGAGAATAAAAACAACATCATCATAAAAGCGTACCAAGGATGACGAGAACTTAACCCTTTCAGATCATTTAGCTGGTCTGCTTCATAGCCCTCCCGACTTAACAGAAGCACTACCGCAAAAACACCCATTGCAATAATGGCGTAAGTAATAATATAAAACATTGAAGCAGCATAGCCTTCATGACTACCTGCTAATATTCCCATCAAAACAAAGCCCATATGGGAGATTGTTGAATATGCAAGCATTCGTTTAATATTCGTTTGGGCGATAGCAATTATATTCCCTGCTAGCAATGATAGTGCGGCTAGCAAAGATAATATTTGTTGCCAACCCTGAACCATATCTCCCATACCTTCAACCAACAAGCGAATAACCATTGCGAATGCCGCTATTTTAGGCGCAGTACCCAAAAATAGCGTAACAGCAGTTGGCGAACCATCATAAACATCAGGTACCCACATATGGAAAGGCACTACTCCTAATTTAAAACCTAAACCTACAATAATAAATGCCAAACCTAACAATAAACCAATATTCTCCATCACTGGATGTGTCGACATATAGTTTGCAATATGGTCAAGATGCAAGCTCCCACTCACACCATAAATAATTGACATCCCGTATAACAACATACCTGATGCTATCGCGCCCAACACAAAGTATTTCATCGCAGCTTCTGATGCACGACCATCATCACGTTTAAAGGCTACCATTGCATACATTGCTAATGATAAGAGTTCAAGACCTAGATAAATCAATAACATAGTTTTTGCCGAAACCATGATCATCATGCCTAAAACAGCAAATAAGCCTAAAGTAAAAAATTCACCCTTGTACATATCACGCGCACGTAAATATTCTCGCGAATACACAAACACCCCTACCGTAACCAACAATATAGAGATCTTTAAAATTTGCGCCATAGGATCTAGCACAAACATATCACTAAAGGCCGTTGCTCCTGATTGCCCTGTAGCTTGATATGATTCAGCCAGAATAAGATTCATTTCAGTTGTACCAAATAAAACTAAGCCAGCGGTTACTAACAGTACAATCTGTGTTAATAAATATGTAATAAAACGTTGCGAATCCTTAACAAATAAATCTGTCAAAAGAACAAAACAAGTACCAGCCAATAAAAACATTTCTGGGGTTGCCAAAAGTATATTTGGAGTTTGAAACTGCATTGGAATCAATGAAAATAGTAACATTTTAGTTTACCAACTTACTGGTTGTTGCTTGATCTATAACATGCACCAAAGAATCATTCATTACATTTATGAGTGGCTCTGGCCATAAACCTACCGCCAGTACAAATATTGCTAATATAGAAAGTATCAATGTTTCCCTTTTATTAATATCATTTAATTTAGCAACTTGATCATTGGCAACGGCGCCAAATATTACACGTTTAACCAACCATAATGTATATGCTGCACCTACAATTAAGGTGGTAGCACCTAAAAATGCTATCCAAAAATTAGCTTTGAAGCTAGCAAGAATAACCATAAACTCACCAACAAATCCCGATGTTCCTGGCAAGCCTGTATTTGCCATTGCAAATAAAACGAAGAAAGCAGCAAACCAAGGCATACGATTTGAAATGCCTCCATAAGCAGTAATTTCACGTGTATGCATTCTATCGTACAACACACCAATACAAAGGAACATTGCACCAGATATAAAGCCATGCGAAATCATTTGAACCATTCCACCCTGCATTCCTAGTAAAGCACCTTCGCTACTACCAGTGGCCTTTATAATGGGGAATAATAAGAAAAAGCCTAGAGTAACAAACCCCATGTGAGCAATAGATGAGTAGGCCACTAGTTTTTTCATATCGCTTTGTACAAGCGCTATAAAACCGATATACACGACCGCTGTTAATGACATAAAGATCACCAGCCATGCTAGTTCACTAGAAGCATCAGGTACCATCGGCAAAGAAAAACGTAAAAAACCATAACCTCCAATTTTAAGCATGACTGCAGCCAGTATTACTGAACCACCTGTAGGCGCTTGAACGTGCGCATCTGGTAGCCATGTGTGGACAGGCCACATTGGAACCTTTACACCAAAAGCAATTAAAAATGACAAGAATATAAGAATCTGCGGAGTCATTCCTAGCTTCACAGTATGTAAGTCAGCAATAGCAAAACTATTTGCTTGCGTATACATATAAATCAAACTTACAAGCATGAAGACCGAACCAAAAAAAGTATAAAGGAAGAACTTGATAGTCGCATATATACGGTTATCCCCCCCCCAAATACCAATCACAATAAACATTGGTATCAGCATTGCTTCGAAGAACACATAAAACAGAATCGCATCTTGTGCGGCAAAAACACCGTTAATGATACCTTCCATTATTAAGAAAGCCGCCATGTATTGTGATGGCTTGTGCTTTATCACTTCCCAACCTGCCAATACAATTAATACCGTTGTAAATGTATTTAACAGAATCAGTGGCATTGAGATCCCGTCAACACCTAGGTGATAATTAATCTTGAAATTTTCAATCCACGGAATCAACTCAACAAACTGCAGTTGATAACCTTTTGCATTGAAACCAGTCCAAAGTAATAAACTAATAGCAAATGTTACAACACTTATAATCAATGCAACGGGCCGCGTAGCAAATCGATCGCCAATTAATAGTGTCAACATACCTCCTAAAATAGGAAGCCAAACTAAGACGCTTAGTAAATAACCATCAAACATACTTAGCTCCAAATAATAACCAAGTCATAATAGCTAATACACCGAGTATAATTGAGAATGCATAATGATATAAATAACCAGTTTGGATACGACGTGAAATAGATGCAAACCAGCCCGTTACTTTAGCCGTTCCATTCACCATCAATCCGTCAATCAAGAAACGATCTCCTACTGCCCACAAACCTTTACCTAGTGCTAGCGCACCTCCTGCAAATACAGTCATATTGAACTCATCGGCAAAATATTTTTTATCCAAAATAGTATGAATAAATCGAAACTTGTCATAAGCAAACCGTGCGATTGACGGTTTTTTCATATATATAAACCAAGCACTAAATAATCCTGACATTGCCAACCAAAATGCGGGGGTAAATATTGCATGAGTTAATAAATCCCACGCTCCATGGTAGTGGTGTTTCAAAGTCTCCATTGCAGGATGCACTTCATCAACATGAATCACCCCCTCAAAGAAATCTCCCAAAACCATCGGATTAACAAGATAGCCTGAAAGTATTGCAGGAATCGCCAAAGCTATAAGAGGATAGACAACCACCTTTGATGGCTCATGAAGATGTGACTTTGTCTCTTCATCCATACGCTCTTCACCATGAAACACCAAAAAGAACATTCTGAAGCTATAAAAAGCTGTAACAAAGACACCAAGTAGAACCATCCAATAGGCATATTGCGCACTAGGTAAAGTAGAGGCGTGAACTGCTTCAATAATAAGATCTTTTGAGAAGAACCCTGAAAAGAATGGAAAACCAATAAGAGCCAACGAGCCTATCAAAGAAGTCCAATACGTTATTGGTAAATATTTTTTCAAACCACCCATTTTACGAATATCTTGCTCATGATGCATCGCGATAATTACGGAACCTGCCGCTAAGAACAACAGAGCTTTAAAAAATGCGTGTGTCATTAAGTGGAAAACACCTGCGCTGTAGGCAGAAGCACCTAGGGCAACCGTCATATAACCCAATTGAGATAGTGTTGAATAAGCAACTACGCGTTTAATATCATTCTGCACAATTCCTATCAATCCCATAAAGAAGGCTGTGGTCGCTCCAATTATTAAAACTAGGTTCAGCGCTGTATCCGACATTTCAAAAATAGGTGACATACGAGACACCATAAAGATACCCGCTGTAACCATTGTTGCGGCATGAATCAGAGCAGATATTGGTGTTGGACCTTCCATCGAATCAGGGAGCCAAACGTGCAATGGTACTTGCGCCGATTTACCCATTGCACCAATGAATAATGAAATGGCAATAACTGACACTAACAACCACTCTTGGTTCGGTAGAATCTCCATCGTGATGTGTTGAATTGAAGGTAGGCGTTCGAATACTTCCTTATAATCAACCGAACCGGTATAAGTCCAGATTGCAGCAATACCTAATAAAAAACCAAAGTCACCCACACGGTTAACCAGAAATGCTTTCATATTGGCAAATATTGCAGTATCACGTGTAGACCAGAAACCTATCAATAAATACGAAACCAACCCAACCGCTTCCCAGCCAAAGAATAACTGCATGAAGTTATTTGACATAACCAACATGAGCATTGAAAAAGTAAACAAAGAGATATATGAGAAGAAACGCTGGTAACTATTATCACCACCACGACTATCTTTTGGCCAATTATGCTTATCATCTTTCATATAGCCAATGGTATACACATGCACCATTAAGGAGACAAACGTTACCACAACCATCATCATTGATGTTAAGCGGTCTATCATAAAGCCAATTGCAAATTTAGTATCAGCTACCTGTGCCCACGTATAAACATCCCCGTTGAATGTATTGCCATCAATCGCTACGTGCTTTAGAACAATAAAGGAGAGTACACACGAAACCCCAACCCCAAGAAGGGTTATAGTATGTGCACCTTTACGCCCGATAACACTACCAAACAAACCTGCAATGATTGAGCCAACCAATGCCGATAGCGGGATAGCTAAATAAATACTTTCCATAATTGCTAGCCCTTCATCTCATCAAGTTCTTCGACATTAATGGTTCGACGATTACGGAAAACGGTAATCAAAATAGCCAACCCTATAGCGGCTTCTGCAGCTGCAACTGTTAAAATAAAGAAAACAAATATCTGCCCTGCTATATCACCTGAATAATGAGAAAAGGCGATAAAGTTTAGATTTACCGATAACAGCATCAACTCGATACACATTAGTAAAATAATCATATTCTTACGATTAAGAAAAATACCAGCGACACTGATTGAAAACAACAATGCACTAACAATCAGAAAGTGAGATAAAGGAATCATTGTCTTTTCTCCGCTTTCATCTTTACCATTCGGATACGATCTTCTCGCCTTGTGCGAACTTGCTTTGATGGATCTTGTTTCTTAACACCTTTACGACGACGTAGAGTCAATACAATTGCTGAAATAATAGCAACAACCAAGATTACTGCCGCAATTTGAAAAGGAAATACATATTCGGTATATAACACCTCACCTAAAGCTTCAGTGTTATTGACACTTAAAGGGGTAGGGGCCGGTATATCAACGTTAAAGACTTCTGAATTAACCACTAATATCATCTCTGCAGCTACTGCAACGGCAACTAAAATACCAACGGGAAGATAGCGAATAAAACCCTCTCTTATAGTATCAATCTGGATATCCAACATCATAATAACAAAGAGGAATAACACCATCACAGCACCAACATAAACAAGCACCAGCACAACCCCTAAAAATTCTGCCTCTAATAACACCCAGGTTGCGGCACTACTAAAGAAAGCTAAAATTAAAAACAAAGCAGAATAAATTGGATTACGCACAGTCACCACTGCTACAGCAGAGAACAGTGTTACTGCTGAAAAAAGGTAAAATATGAATAATTCAAATGTCATCTAATATTCCTAACTAACTCACTAATTACTTGTACGGCGCATCTGCCGCTTTTCGTTTGGCAATTTCTGTTTCATGCTTATCACCAAAAGCTAATAGCTCTTCTTTTGTGATAGTCGTACCTTCACGATTTTCAAAATGATACTCAAAAATATGAGTCTCGACTATCGCATCAACGGGGCAAGCTTCTTCACAAAAACCGCAGTAAATACACTTAAAGAAATCGATTTCATACTTTGTAGTACGTCGAGTACCATCAGCACGTTCTTCCATTTCAATATCAATAGCAAGTGCAGGACATACAGCTTCACATAACTTACAGGCAATACAACGTTCTTGCCCATTAGGGTAACGCCGTAGAGCGTGATGTCCTCGGAAACGAGGAGACATCGGTGTCTTTTGCTCAGGGTATTGAATAGTGATCTTTCGCTTAAAAAGATATTTACCCGTAACGCCTAAACCCTGAAAAAGCTCAAACAAAGTAAATGATTTGATAATATGTTTGATATATTTAATCATTTTCAAACATCCTTACAGCATCATTTATGCTCTTTTTAATATACAAATCATCGAAAAAGAGGGGGGGTGGCCTATTAAAAACAGTAAAAAACATACCTTTTTTATCTATAACCATGGTTTCCATCCTAATGCGATAGCAATACCTTCTCCAAATATCCAAACTAACGTTACAGGAATTAGTATTTTCCATCCTAGGCGCATAATTTGGTCATAACGATAACGCGGAAAAGTTGCTCTAAACCATAAATAACAAAATAAGAAAAAGAATGACTTAATAAATAGCCAATGAAATCCATCACCCAATATAAATCCTATAACCGGCACATCATTAAACAAATCACCAAAGGGGGACAACCAACCACCCAAAAACAATAAAGCCGTTAGCGTAGAAATTAGTATCATACTTGCGTATTCTGCAAGGAAAAACAGTGCAAATGCCATCCCTGAATATTCCACATGAAAACCCGCAACAATTTCTGACTCACCTTCTGCCACATCAAATGGCGCCCGATTTGTTTCTGCTACTCCTGAAATGAAGAAAACGGCCAATAAACCAAACAACGGCCAAGCAAACCAGTTTAGAATCCCCCCATCTTGGGCACGAACAATATCACTCAGATTCATGCTTCCTGCGGCCATCAATACACCTACTAACGCAAAACCCATCGCAATTTCATAAGAAACAACCTGTGCGCCAACACGTAAAGAACTCAAGATCGCATATTTAGAGTTAGATGCCCAACCCGCAAGGATAATTCCGAATACATCTAATGACGTTATCGCCAAGACCAATAATAAACCAGCATTTACATCCGCAAGCACGCCACCATCCCAAAATGGAATAACCGACCATACTGCCAAAGCAGGAGCCAAGGCCAACATTGGTGCAACAAAGAACACAACTGTGCTAGCTTTTGTCGGAGATATAATCTCCTTAAACATTAATTTAACCGTATCAGCTATAGGTTGCAGCCAACCTTTAGGACCAACTCGGTTTGGCCCCATTCGTACTTGCATATAACCAATGATTTTTCTTTCAGCAAAAGTTGTATACGCAACAGCTAAAATTAAAGGCAGAAGAATAGCAACAATCTTCAGCATAATTACTATCAGAGTCGTTAACCCTTCTGGTAAATATCCATTTAAGAATGTGGCTAAAGTTTCCATTAAACTGTCTTCTCTCTATTGATAGTGATATTGCCAAATGCAGA
>JALSLX010000131.1 GCA_026988095.1 Thiotrichaceae bacterium | reverse complement strand
GCAACAATCTTCAGCATAATTACTATCAGAGTCGTTAACCCTTCTGGTAAATATCCATTTAAGAATGTGGCTAAAGTTTCCATTAAACTGTCTTCTCTCTATTGATAGTGATATTGCCAAATGCAGACCCAAGCACACTGCTAGCCTGCGTACCTGATGCAATATACACACAACCATCTGGAATTAAATTATTCACAAGCAATGGTAATGAAATATTTTCACCACCCTGCTCAACATTAACATTAACATTCACAGAACCATCTTCAACTTGCTGCAATGAAAGGCGTTGAATCTCCGTACTACTTAACTGTATACATTCTTGTTTTAGGTCACTTTTTTGTAATGCAGTGGCACGACGTTGCAAGGAGTCCCCACAAAATTCAGCAACCTCACCTATTCGATAAAGACAGTTTTTATCATCTACACTATCCTCGGCAGGCTTAGAAACAGAATAACGACCAATAACCTCAAAAGCATTATTGACACCACTTACTGAATCGCAAGCTATTTGTAATTCATCACGAACATCTGATGAGCTAACATAATCAAAACCTCTAACACCTAATTTATTGCCCAATACACGTAGGATTTTCCACGCAGGTCTAGCATTCTCAAATGATTTAGCGGCAGCTCTAAAGCTCTGCCACTTACCTTCTATATTCACATAAGTCCCTGATGTTTCTGAATAACAGGCACTTGGCAAAATGATATCTGCATTAGATAGCATTTTATCACTTGCAAAAGGACTGATTGAAATCACACAATTTGCTTCATCCATCGCTTTTTGGGCTTGTTGAGGATTATCACAAGCAAACTCAGGCTCAACATCCAACAATAGGTACACTTTCGATGATGTTGCCAGCATCTCTGCTGTATTTTTACCTACTTCTTCAGAAATATTTCCTGCTTCCAGACGATGAGGAACAACGCCTGCCAGCCATGCACCTACCGTATTAGCAGACTCTGCCAAATAACCTAAAGTTGCATCCGTATTTTCTGAAATCACTGCAGCCAAAGCACGCAGTACCGAATAATTAGGATTCTGTACTGACAAACCACCTAAAAACACAACGGCATTAGATGCGCTCTTTAAATTCTCGGCTATTACCTTAGCATCACCATTTACTCGAACTGATTTTAATAACTCAGCCAAACCTGTTGGAGGTTTTGTCTTGCTTAAACTAATACTAGCCTTAGCTATAGTTGCCAATGTTAAAAGCATATCTGCTGGACTACTGATACTTTGAGACTCAATATTGTAGTTGAAGTCAACTTCAAAAGGATTTACACACATCACTTTTGCATTATTTTTGATTACAGCACTGCGAATTCGATGATTAATCATCGGCTGTTCTTTTCGTACATTTGAACCAACCAACAATATTGCATCTTGTTGTTCGATTTCTGGAATTGTCATTCCCAACCAAGGAAATAATCCCATACTTTCTTGATCATTAAAATCAGTTTGACGCAGACGGTGATCAATATTATTTACACCAATTCCGCGTAACGATTTTTGCAACAAGTATAATTCTTCCAAAGTAGCTTGTGATGAAGCCAAAACATTAACATCATCTTTTCTTACTGTTTTAAGCTTCTCTGCGACGGCCTCTAAAGCCTCATTCCAATCAACGTTTTTCCATATTCCATTTTGTTTAATCATCGGTGATTTAACACGATCTACTGCACTTACACCTTGATAGCTAAAGCGATCACGGTCCGATATCCAGCACTCATTAATTGATTCATTTTCGCCAGCAACAACACGGGTTAACATATTTTTAAAAGTATGAAGATTGACACTCGAGCCCACGCAATCATGCGGCGCAATGCTTGGACTTTGTAGCATTTCCCATGCCCGAGCACTATAGCGTGATGGCTTAGCCGTCAAAGCTCCAACAGGACAAATATCAATAATATTACCAGACAATTCTGACGACAAACTCTTCTCAACAAAGGTACCAATTTCCATACGGTCGCCTCGACCTGTAGCACCCATTTCGCGCATACCCGCCACTTCTTCGCCAAAACGCACACAACGAGTACATTGAATGCAGCGAGTCATCTCGGTAGAAACTAACTCGCCAATATCCTTATCAACTACAACACGCTTTATCTCTTGATAACTTGAGGATGAACCACCAAAACCCATTGATAAATCTTGTAACTCACACTCACCACCCTGATCGCATATTGGACAATCCAAGGGGTGATTAATTAACAAGAATTCCATAGTGTCTTTTTGTGCCGAAAGTGCTTTTTCTGAACGCGTCCAGACTCTCATCCCTTCATTTACGGGCGTAGCACAGGCTGGCATGGGTTTAGGCGCTTTTTCAACTTCTACCAAACACATACGACAATTAGCCGCCACAGAGAGTTTTTTATGATAACAAAAGCGTGGAATGTGAATACCCACTTCATCTGTAATTTCAATGAGCATTTTACCCGCGGTAACTTCTAACTCTTGATCGTTAATGATGATCTTTATTTTGTCACTCATTTCTCGTTCACCATTGAGCAACCATTTTCGACGTAATACACGAATTCCTCACGAAAGTTTTGAACAAAACTCCAAACTGGCATTGCCGCAGCCTCACCCAACGCACAAATTGTACGCCCTTCAATCTTATGAGCCACTTCTTCAAGCAGATCAATATCTTCCATGCGACCATCACCCTCAACAATACGCGTCAACATACGATATAACCAACCCGTACCCTCACGACATGGCGTACACTGACCACAAGACTCAGAGAAGTAAAAACGCGAAATACGCTGTAATACTTTAACCATATCTGTAGTTTCATCCATCACAATTACCGCACCAGAACCCAAGTACGATCCTGCTTTTGCGATAGTATCGTAGTCCATAGTGAGCTCCATCATAGCATCGCCTGTTAAAACGGGAACGGATGAACCACCAGGGATAACAGCTTTGAGTTTATTCCCATCACGAACACCGCCAGCCATTTCTAGCAAGTCTTTAAATGGAAGCCCCATTGGGACTTCAAAGTTACCAGGATTATTCAAGTGACCAGAAACAGAAAAGAGTTTTTCTCCGCCAGAGCCTTCAACTCCCATATTCTTAAACCTCTCACCACCACCACGCAAAATGGCAGGGATAGAAGCAAGACTTTCTGTATTATTGATCGTTGTAGGACGACCGTATAAACCAAAACTTGCAGGGAATGGTGGTTTAAAACGTGGCTGCCCTTTCTTACCCTCCAGTGATTCAAGCAAAGCTGTTTCTTCACCACATATATAAGCGCCAGCACCAAGTGTTCCGTACAGATCAAAATCAACACCACTACCTTTGATATTTTTCCCTAGAAACCCAGCCTCATAAGCCTCTTTAACGGCCTGTTCAAAACGAACAAAGGGTTCATCCATAAACTCACCTCGCATGTAGTTGTAACCTACCGTTGCACCAATGCAGTAACCTGCAATTGCCATACCTTCGACCAATGCATGAGGATTAAAACGTAAAATATCGCGATCTTTACACGTACCTGGCTCTGACTCATCCGAGTTACAAACAATATATTTTTGCCCAGGCATATTACGCGGCATGAAACTCCATTTTAAGCCTGTAGGAAAACCTGCACCGCCCCGACCGCGCAAACCTGAATCTTTGACTTCATCAATAATATCGTCAATCTCAGTGCCTTCTTTTAATATTTTACCCCAGGCCTTATAACCACCTGTTTTCAAATAGCTTTCTAAGGTGTGAGCATCATTACCATATTGCTTTGTCGTAAAGCAAACTTGATCAACCATTGTTTGCCTCCTCCCCACTCATTTTCTTAGTTTTACTAATCACATTATCTAACAATTCATCAACTTTTTCTGGCGTTAAATTCTCATGATACACATGATTAAGTTGCATCATTGGCGCACCACAACAGGCTGCCAAACACTCTTCTTCCATTTTAAAAAAGAATTCGCCATCAGGTGTAGTCTCACCCAATTTAATACCAAGTCTTTCCTCAATATGCTCAACAATTTTATCTGAACCATTTAGCATACAAGAAACGTTCGTACAAACTGCTATGGTGTTTTTTCCCGCTGCCTTTTTATCCAGCTCATACATGGAGTAGAAACTAGCTACTTCATAAACAGCAATCTTTGGGATACTTAAATAATCAGCGACTGCATCCATCTTTTCTGTAGATAGATAGTGATCTTCATGCATCACTGCGCTCAAAGCTGCTAATAGTGCAGATTGTGAGCGATCTTCTGGATAGCGCTTCAACCAACTATCAATTTCTTTTTGCTCGTGCCTGCTGAGAATAGTCATTTATCTATCCACCTCACCAAACACTATATCCATCGTACCTATTATCGTCACAACATCAGCCAACATATGCCCTTTTGTTAGTTCATCCATTGCTGACATATGAGCAAAACCTGGAGCACGAACTTTCAAACGATAAGGCTTGTTTGCCCCATCTGAAACGATATAACAACCAAATTCACCTTTAGGGTGCTCAATAGCAGCATAAGCCTCACCTTCTGGCAAACAATAACCCTCGGTGGCAAGTTTAAAATGATGAATCAATGCCTCCATATCACCTTTCATTTTTTCCCTAGGTGGCTGGGTAATTTTATGATCTTCATGCATCACTGAACCAGGATTTTTTCGCAACCAATCTACACATTGTTTAATAATATTATTTGATTGCCGCATCTCTTCGATGCGCACCAAATAGCGATCATAACTATCGCCATTTGTACCAACAGGAATATCAAAGTCGACCTGATCATACATCGCATATGGCTGCTTCTTTCTTAAATCCCACTCAATGCCAGACCCACGCAACATTGCACCCGTTAAACCTAATTGCAAAGCACGCTCTGGCGAAACTATACCGATGTCGACTAGGCGCTGCTTCCAAATACGGTTATCAGTTAACAGAGTTTCATATTCATCAACATAGGTAGGAAAACGATTTGTGAAATCTTCAATAAAATCCAAGACTGAACCGCCACGATTCTTATTTAAGCGCTTAACTTCCGCATCATCCGTCCAACGCGATGTTTCATGTAATGGCATGGTATCAGGAAGATCACGATATACTCCACCTGGACGATAATAAGTAGCATGAAGACGAGCACCTGAAACAGCCTCGTAAACATCCATTAAGTCTTCACGCTCACGAAAAGCGTATAAGAACATGGTCATTGCACCAACATCTAATGCATGAGCACCAATCCATAAGAGATGATTTAGAATACGGGTAATTTCATCGAACATAGTTCGAATATACTGAGCACGTACTGGCGCCTCTATACCTAACATTTTCTCTAACGCCAAAACATACCCATGTTCATTACACATCATGGACACATAATCAAGGCGATCCATATAACCAATACTTTGATTATATGGCTTACTCTCAGCGAGCTTTTCTGTACCACGATGCAGCAAACCTATATGCGGATCTGCACGCTGAATCACCTCACCATCCATCTCCAACACAAGGCGCAACACACCATGCGCTGCGGGATGTGCTGGGCCAAAATTCAACGTAAAGTTTTTTATTTCAGACATTATTCATCACCCTCAACGGCCGGAGTGAAACGTTGATCTTTACGAATAACACGAGGCACTAAAGTTCGCTCTTCAATGGAAACTGACTCATAAATAACCCGCTTCTGCTCTTCATCATAACGCATATCAACATGACCAATAAGCGGAAAATCTTTTCTAAAAGGATGACCAATAAAACCATAATCTGTAAGAATACGACGCAAATCAGGGTGACCATCAAATAAAATACCAAACATATCGAAAGCTTCTCTCTCGAACCAGTTTGCAGAATTCCATATGCCCTGCAACGAATTAACTCTAGGGAAATCATTATCATCACAGTAACACTTCAAACGAATACGCTGATTATGCTCAATAGATAACAAATGCACTACGACTGCAAAACGCTTACCTTCAAACTTGTTCGCCTCATCCTGTTCATCACCATCAAAAGAGAACTCGCGCTTTACCCCGCGACTAAAGCCACTGCCACTGGTATCCCATTCTGTTTCCCCATAAGTGAGATAATCAACACCGCAAATATCAATTAACTGCTCAAAACAGCACGCATTATCATCTCGAAGAAACAATGACACTGACAACAAATCATCAGGAGAAACCTCGATAGTTAGCTCATTCAACGCAACAACACTTTGCTGAATTTTTCCAGCCAACACGCCCTCAAGGTGAGATTTCAATACCTGTAATAACTTACTCATATCGACCCACCCTACGCAACATCCTGACGAGCAATTGTATTTGTATTTTTGATTTTATTTTGCAATTGAATAATGCCGTACAACAATGCTTCTGCCGTTGGAGGACAGCCTGGAATATAAACATCAACAGGAAGAATACGATCACAACCACGTACTACAGCATAAGAATAATGATAATAACCACCACCGTTTGCACATGAGCCCATTGAGATCACCCAACGTGGTTCCGCCATCTGGTCATACACTCTGCGTAATGCCGGCGCCATTTTATTGGTAAGCGTACCTGCAACAATTAGTACATCTGACTGACGAGGACTAGGACGAAACAATATCCCAAAACGATCCATATCATAACGCGATGCCCCTGCCTGCATCATCTCAACCGCACAACACGCCAAACCAAAGGTCAGTGGCCACATAGAGCCCGTACGCGCCCAATTGATTAACTTATCAGCTGAAGTAGTTACAAAGCCTTCTTTTAAAACACCCTCTATTCCCATTCTAAGGCTCCTTTTTTCCACTCGTAAATGAAACCTATAATAAGAATACTTAAAAACACACCCATTGATATCAAACCAAATAAGCCGATTTTATCTAGCACAATAGCCCACGGGAATAAAAAAGCAATTTCCAAATCAAAGATAATAAATAGAATAGCAACAAGATAGTAACGTACATCGAACTTCATACGCGCATCACCGAAAGCTTCAAAACCACACTCAAATGGAGAGTCTTTCGCCTCATCAGGACGACGCGGCGACATTAAAGAGCCGAGGATCAACATGACAATCGCCATTCCAAAACCTACAACTAAAAACACTAAAACTGGCAGATACTCTGCAAGCATACATTCTCCTTAAAGCATAAAACACTGCCCTTTATTTAAGATTTACACTTACCAAACACAACAAGGCTTTTTATTAGAGTGAGAAATATACACTCATTTCGACCTTGTTCACAATAAAACTCATGGTTTATTTCGCATATTTCAAACAATTAGCAGATATAAATAATACACATAGCTACATTTCATTTAATTCCACAAAAAACCTACCCATAAGAGATATCTTAGAATGCACCTCTATTTTTCTCACTACCCCACCTCAACACAGAGCCTTAAAAAAAGCCTGCATATAGTAGGCTTTTTTAAAATTTGGTGCCGATGGCCGGAGTCGAACCGGCACTGCTTGCGCAACACGCCCCTCAAGCGTGCGTGTCTACCAATTTCACCACATCGGCAATACTAAAAACGAGAAAAACCTTTTGAAAACTACTTTGGAATATCAGACTGCGAGCGCTCAGGCACTTTAGCCTCAACTGAAGCTGCAGGCTTATCTTTCACAGAAGTTGGCGCAGCTTCACTAATAGCCGTCGGAATAATTGACTCTCCACCGCTATCAGCAGGACGAGCAACCAACCAAGCCAACATTAAAGAATTTGCAAAAAATATCGTCGCCAATATTGCTGTCAACCTAGTTAAAAAACTACCCGAACCCTTTGAGCCAAAAACTGTACCAGATGCACCACCGCCAAATGCTGCCCCTGCATCCGCACCTTTACCATGCTGAACAAGCACCAAGCCAATAATACCAAGCGCCACTAAAATCTGAATGATTAACATTACATTGTATAACATTACTTTTACCTAAATCTCTTAATAAATAGAAGTCGCTTAGCCGGCACGACAAATCGCAAGAAAATCTTCTGCTTTTAATGACGCCCCACCTATTAAGCCACCATCAATATCCTGCATCGCAAAAAGCTCATCTGCGTTTCCGCCATTTACACTACCGCCGTATAAAATCTGCACTTTCTCTGCCACACCCACATTAAGCTTAGCTATCTTCTCACGAATAAACGCATGAACATCTTGCGCCTGTTGCGGCGATGCTGTCATGCCTGTACCGATTGCCCAAACTGGCTCATACGCAATTACAGCATCAGCCAATGCAGTCACACCTTCTAGCTCGATCACTGCATCCAACTGACGAGCAACAACTTCTTCTGTCGTACCGGCCTCGCGTTCCTCTAATAATTCACCCACACAAAGAATTGGCGTTAACCCGTGCTTACGAGCTGCCGCGAATTTACTAGCAGTATCCGCATCATTCTCACAAAAAAGAGTGCGTCGCTCTGAATGACCAACAATTGCATACCGACAAGAAAAATCATTGAGCATTAAACCTGAAATTTCTCCAGTAAACGCACCAGAATCATGCTCAGAGATACTTTCCGAACCATACCCCACAGCCGTACCTTCCAGTATTTCTTGAACCATAGGAATATAGATATACGGCACACAAACCGCAACAGCTGTTTTAACCTCTGACATTCCAGCCAATATTCCGCCCAACAACTCTTTTACGCTTTCTTTTGAGCCGTTTAACTTCCAGTTACCTGCTACTAATATCTGACGCATTGCAATTATCCCTAGTATCTTTTTTGAATCGCGGAAGAGTAACCCCACAACCCCCATAAAGCAAATTATTTGATGTTATTTGGAGGTTTTTATTTCTTTTTACAACCAAAAAACCTTATCATTTTATTTATCAGCCCAACAGCATTCATTATCACATAAAAATAACTTTTTATGCTGCAACTTGTTTAACCACTTCTGCAATCATCGTTGCCAACTGTTCTGTCTCCAACTTGTCCTCTGCCTCAACCATTACACGAATTAAAGGCTCCGTGCCAGATGCGCGCAACAACACACGCCCACGTATACCCATTTGTATTTCTGCATCTTTTACTGCCTGCTGGATTAGGTCATTCGAGTTTAAATCAATTTTTCCTTTAATACGCACATTTATTAAAGTCTGCGGATACTTAGTCATTACTTTCTTCAACTCATGCAATGTTACCCCGCTTTCAATAACAGCATGCAATACCTGTAATGCAGCAATAGTACCATCCCCTGTTGAAATCCGATCGCGCACAATAATATGACCCGACGACTCCCCTCCTAACAAACCTCCGGTTTTACGCAAAATTTCCATCACATAACGATCACCCACATCAGCACGATGGAAGTTTAACCCCATACCCACAATAGCGTTTTCAAGACCAAGATTACTCATTAAGGTACCAACAACATGATCACCTAAAACACCTTCTTTTTGCTTATTCACTGCGATAATTGCCAATATTTCATCACCATCAATCACCTCACCTTTATGATCAACCATCATTAAACGATCACCATCACCATCCAATGCCACACCCAAATCCGCACGATATTCTGTAACACTTTTTTGCAGCAACCCCAAAGAGGTCGCGCCACAGTTTTCATTGATATTAATACCATCAGGACTTGTAGCAACCTCGACCACATCAGCCCCAAGCTCTCTGAATACATCTGGACTCACATGATAAGTTGCCCCGTTAGCGCAATCGACAACTATACGCAATCCCTCCAATGTAACCTTAGTAGGAATTGCACGCTTACAAAACTCAATGTAGCGGCCCGCGGCATCATCTACACGCTCTACCTTACCGAGCTTTTCCGAACTCACGGTTTCAAGATCACGACCAATATAGTCTTCTATTTCTAATTCCATTTGATCTGTTAATTTCGTACCATCACTGGAGAAAAACTTAACCCCATTATCTTGAAATGGATTATGTGAGGCACTAATAACAACCCCCGCAGAAGCCCTGAAAGTTCGAGTAAGATAAGCAACTGCAGGTGTGGGCATAGGACCAAGCAACCTTACATTAACACCTGCCGCCACTAACCCGGCCTGCAATGCAGTTTCAAGCATATAACCTGAAATTCGCGTATCTTTACCAATAACAACCAATGACGACCCATGTGCCGCCAACACCTTACCTGCCGCCCAGCCTAATTTAAGAACAAAGTCTGGAGTCATCGGCGCCTTACCAATCTCACCACGAATTCCGTCCGTACCAAAGTATTTTCTACTCATAATTACTGCTTCTTTATCAATTAAGTCTTATTTTTTTAACTCTAACAATATTAACATATTTGCCTATATTTTTGATTTTCCACAGCCCAACAAACGCACAAAATATCGGATATGGGATGCCATTAAACATAAAAAAGGACGCTTATAGCGTCCTTTTTTATGTCAACGAAAAATCTAGCTAGTAGAGCCAGCTGCACCACCAATGGCATTTTTACCATCTGGTTTTTTGTCATCAGCATCTGCCACGACAGCAGAACCACTATCATCACCATCAATATTAGAAGATGAATCATCATCAATCCAGCCTTCTGGAGGCGGCGGAACCTCCCCCTTCATCAATGCTTCGATTTGCACCTGATCAATTGTCTCATACTTCATTAATGCCGCAGTCATTGCATGAAGAACCGAAATTTTTTCTTTAAGAATAATTTCAGCACGCTCATAGTTAACATCAATGATCTGACGAATCTCATCATCAATCTCATGCGCAGTATCATCAGAAACATGTTTAGTTTGCGTCACCGAACGACCCAAGAAAATTTCGCCTTCCTCTTCACTATATGACAATGGTCCCAACTTTTCAGATAAGCCCCATTTTGTCACCATATTACGAGCAATACTGGTTGCGCGCTCAATATCATTTGATGCACCCGTAGTAACACCCTCTTTTCCTAAGATCATTTCTTCAGCAATACGACCACCAAATAAAGTAGAAATCTGACTCTCTAAACTTTGTTTACTGGCACTATACTTATCTTCTTCTGGCAAGAACATCGTCACACCCAAAGCACGACCACGTGGAATTATAGTCACCTTGTAAACAGGATCATGATCAGGAACAGTTAAACCAACAATTGCATGACCTGCTTCGTGATAAGCCGTATTTTCTTTTTCTTTCTCGCTCATCACCATGGATTTACGCTCAGCACCCATCATGATCTTATCTTTTGCTTGTTCAAATTCTTCCATATTTACTGTGCGCTTATCCGCACGCGCTGCAAACAATGCCGCTTCATTTACAAGGTTTGCAAGATCAGCACCTGAAAAACCAGGTGTGCCACGCGCAAGTATTGCAGGCTTAACATCATCACCCAGTGGCACTTTACGCATATGTACTTTTAAGATTTGCTCACGACCACGAACATCTGGCAATGGCACGACTACTTGACGATCAAAACGACCAGGGCGCAATAAAGCAGGATCAAGCACATCAGGGCGGTTAGTTGCCGCAACAACAATCACTCCTTCATTACCTTCAAAGCCATCCATTTCGACAAGGAGTTGATTCAATGTTTGTTCACGCTCATCATTCCCTCCACCCATACCAGCTCCGCGCTGACGACCTACAGCGTCGATCTCATCAATAAAGATAATACAAGGCGCGTGTTTTTTAGCCTGCTCGAACATATCACGTACACGTGATGCACCAACACCAACAAACATCTCAACAAAATCAGAACCAGAAATACTAAAGAAAGGAACCTTTGCCTCACCAGCAATAGCTTTAGCTAATAATGTTTTACCTGTACCAGGTGAGCCTGCCAACAAAACACCACGAGGAATCTTTCCACCCAATTTTTGGAACTTACTAGGATCACGCAAAAATTCAACAACTTCAAAAACTTCTTCTTTTGCCTCTTCACAGCCTGCAACATCATTAAATGTTACTTTAACTTGATCTTCAGTCATCATTCGAGCTTTAGATTTACCGAATGACATCGGCCCACCTTTACCGCCACCGCCTTGCATTTGGCGCATGATGTAAATCCATAAACCGATAATCAACAAGAAAGGTATAGTATTAACTAATATATCAACAAGAACAGAACGTCCTTCTGGCTCTTTTACATTAATTTTTACATTATTAATGAGGAGCTCATCAATCATCTTTGGGTCATTATAAGGAGCGTAAGTCTGGAATTTTTCACCAGACGAGCTTACACCCGTTACCGTTTGCCCACTTATAACAACCTCTTTAACACTCTTGTTTTCTACACGCTTCACAAAGTCAGAATAAGATAAACCCGTTGCCGCTTGCCCTGTAGGCACATTGAATTTACTAAAAACCGCAACCAATACCAGCGCGATCACAACCCACATCACAATGTTTTTATTTAAATCGTTCAAGAAAATTTCCTCTGCATGAGGAATGAATATTTCATTCCTTACTATTTTGTATACTTAAAGTAACAGTCTATACCAAAAAAACACCAACCTGCGACCTTATATCATTTTTTAATCAAGGTTGAAAACCTAGCCCTACCATAAAGACTTCGCGACTACGAGGGCGCGATGCAGCGGGCTTACGTATTTTCACTTGCTTAAAACTACTTCTGACATCTTTCAAGAAAGCATCAGAACCATCACCTTGAAACACTTTTACGGCGTATGAACCACCAGGTTTTAATATCTGTCGCGCCATATCCAATGAAAGCTCACAAAGATAAATTGATTTGGGCTGATCAATTGCTTCTACCCCTGTTATATTGGGAGCCATATCTGAGATTACAATATCTGCTTTGTAATTTTTCTCATCTTTATATAGTACGTCTAAAATCTCATTCAAGACGCTTTCTTCTGTGAAATCACCTTGAACAAACTCTACAAACGGCAGTGGATCAATCGACAATATATCGCTTGCTACTACTCGCCCACTTTCACCTACTAACTCTGTAGCATACTGACTCCAGCCACCAGGAGCCGCACCCAAGTCGACAACCTGCATACCTGGTCGGATGAGCTTATCTTTTTGCTGAATTTCTTTCAGCTTATAGATAGCACGAGAACGATAGCCCTCTTTTTGAGATAATTTAACGTATTCATCATCAAAATGCTCTTTTAACCAACTTCCACTGCTTTTACTTCTCGCCATTTCCCTCAACCCGCATTATCATTCCGACCATGGATAAAACACAAATAAAACAGCTTAAAGCATTAGCACATAAACTCAAGCCGATTGTTACCGTTGGTCAACACGGCATGAAAGACAGCATAAACGACGAACTTGCCATTGCCATTGATTTTCATCAGCTTGTAAAAGTTAAAATCAACGTAGGTGATCGTGACGCAAGAGATGCGCTTGTTGCAGAATTAGCCAAAAAACACAAAACTGAACTAGTACAAAAAATTGGTAACGTGGCTGTCTTTTATAAAAGAAACTTCGACAAAGAAAATTTACTCAAGAAGTTTTAACCCTCCCCTCTCAGCAATACTGACACTAAAGCTTACTATGCTCCCTATCGCAGAATGGAGCTGCTTTGGTGTGCTTACACCCACATAAACCGACCTTCTTAGTTTCATCTACCTTAACGGGCACAGGCTCAAATACCGTACCTTTGTGAGAGCCATCACAAAAAGGCTGGCTTTCTGAGCGCCCACATGAACACCAATAATAAGTTTTACCTGCTTCAAGTTCGACAACATAAGGACCTTTTTTTGCAACTACAGGATTTGATCGGTGTGGCATTTTTTAGCCCCCTATTAATTTAACATCTCTCAACTATACAAACCTTTAACAATAACTCAAAAAACCTTTATTTTTTTATAATTCTCGCTTTACCTAAGCGCTATGCGGATGTATCCTTGCGCCTCTTGAAAATTTCAGACTGAAATAGATAGAAGTAAAACAACGGAGAAGTGGCCGAGTGGCCGAAGGCGCTCCCCTGCTAAGGGAGTACATGGTTTATCCCGTGTCGAGAGTTCGAATCTCTCCTTCTCCGCCATTTTTATTATATGACGTAATTTCAATACAGCAATAGAAGTCCTTGACTTGCTTGTCTGAAATCTGCAAAATACGTCTCCTTGTTTTTTTACAAGACTTGCGCGCTGGTAGCTCAGTTGGATAGAGTATTTGGCTACGAACCAGAGGGTCGGGGGTTCGAATCCTCCCCAGCGCGCCATTATTTAAGACCAGCTTTTATAGCTGGTTTTTTTATGCCTGCAATAAATCAATCACACAGCCTTGAAAAAGATGAATCTAACATTATTCTTAGAATACTTATTTATAAACTAA
>JALSLX010000130.1 GCA_026988095.1 Thiotrichaceae bacterium | reverse complement strand
TACCCAAAGTATGACCCGCTTTAATTCCATCACGCGAGCCTTTGTTAATCACAATAACTTGTGTTTGACCGCTAATGATTTCAGCATCAAATAATGAAATAACAGTTGCACGAATTTTTTTGTTTGGTGTTGAAATGGGTGCTTTTAGATTGTGAGTTTCATCCTCAATATAAAGTAGGCGATCACCAGGGCGAATTTCACGCAATGATTCTGATACAACAGCTGTAGCTACTTCGGCATTGTAAGCAGGTTGTTCAACCTCCAAGAAGCCCTTGTAAACGACTTCGTTACCAAATTCTTTTCCTGTTTCAGGGTCTGTTAGCATTTTACCTGTATGGAAAATAGCATAACGACCACCGGGCTGGCGATCAGCAAGGTTTTTTATATAAACGGTTTGATCTTTCTCAATCAGTAGGTTCGCTTCTCTTGCGGTTACGATATAGGGAGCTTTATTGATAGTATTTTTATCTAATACCCGAGGCCAAACAAGGAACGGAGATAAAGTTGAGATTGGCTCACCTCCTCCTTTGCGTTCAATGCGAAGTTGTGGGACAAGTTTTTCAACAATAGTGCCATTAGCTTGTCTGATTTTTCTTTTACCACCCTCATAAATGTAAAGCACATCACCTGGGAAGATTAGATGTGGATTTTTAATTTTTTGATTTACATCCCAAATTTCAGGCCAGTATGATGGATTGTTTAAAAACTTATGTGATATACCCCATAATGTATCACCTTTTTTAACGACATAGCGCTGGGGGGCTGTTGTTTTGAATACAGTTTTTGTCACAATGCGATTTGAATTGGAGTTATGAGTTGCCTGTTTGTGTTGGTCTTGTATTTTTACATTACCGTAATAGCTATCATAAGGATCAGCACGATTAACCGCAGTAGCAGATGCGTTTTGTGTGGCGGCATTAAATTCGTTGCCTATATTGCTACAACCGCTTAAAACCGATAGAGATAACACTGACATTGAAATGAATGTCACGTGTGAAAAGTTAAAATTCATGGAAGCCTCTGCATTTTATTATTGTTAGTTATTGTTTATTCTTTTTATTATTTAGCGTTGTAGTTTGCGTGGCTGTCCACACATTCTGATACTATTACTCCCTATAATAACTCAGCACTAAAAAAGGTGTTTATTTTTCAGACTTACGGTATATATTCCGCCCAATATAAATGGACTCAATAAGTAATGGCAAAATTAAAAATTCTTCGCTTTCCTGATGCGCGATTACGCACTAAAGCAAAACCTGTCGCAGAAGTGACAGATGAAATCCGTACCTTTCTTGATGATATGTTAGAAACGATGTACGACGCGCCCGGGATTGGTTTGGCGTCAACGCAAGTCAATGTACATAAACAAATTGTTGTGATTGATGTATCAGAAGAAAAAGATGAGCCTTATTGCTTCATCAACCCTGTTATCACTCATGAAGAAGGCGAAGAGATTTGTGAGGAGGGTTGCTTGTCTGTGCCTGAATATTATGCAGAGGTAGGTCGAGCCGAAAAGGTGACTGTTGAGGCTTTAGATAGAGATGGAAAATCGTTTAAGCTAGAAGCCGATGGTCTGTTAGCTGTCTGTATTCAACATGAATTAGATCATTTGAAAGGTAAGCTTTTTGTCGACTACCTATCACCCTTGAAGCAGAAAAGGTTGCTCAAAAAAATTGAAAAACAAACCAAGCAAAAAGCCTGATTTATTATGAAATCATTAAAAGTTATCTACGCGGGTACGCCTGATTTTGCTGTTCCTGCGCTTCAGGCCTTAATAGATTCACCACACGAGGTCAAGGCTGTTTATACTCAGCCAGATCGTCCAGCAGGTAGAGGACGTAAAGTACAATTTGGACCAGTAAAACAAGTTGCAACAGATGCTGGAATTTGTGTTGAACAACCCTTGTCATTAAAAGATGAAGTGGCACAAGCGAGATTGGCAAGCTTTAATGCTGATGTAATGGTGGTTGCGGCTTATGGTTTAATTCTCCCTCAAGTCGTTCTGGATATGCCTAAATATGGTTGTTTAAATATACATGGATCTTTGCTTCCAAGGTGGCGAGGTGCAGCCCCGATTCATCGTGCGATTCAATCAGGTGATACCGAGACTGGTGTAACCATTATGCAGATGGCAGCAGGTTTAGATACGGGGGATATGTTGTTAAAAGTACCGTGTCCAATAATAGCGCAAGACACAGGGCAAACGATTCATGACAGACTTGCGAGTGATGGCGCGAATGCTTTATTGAAAGTTTTGGACTTAGTTCAAGCTGATAAGCTCACTCCAGAGGTGCAAGATGAAATTTTCACCACTTATGCGCACAAGCTTAATAAGGCTGAAGCAGAAATTGATTGGACGCAGTCAGCAAAAGAAATAGATCAAACGATACGTGCATTCAACCCTTGGCCAGTGGCTTTTACCTCATTTAATGGCAAACCGTTACGATTATTTATGTCAAAAGTAGAAAGTACGACATCTGCTGAGTTAGCAGGCAGTGTAATTAGCGAATCTCCTGATGGAATTTGTGTAGCAACGGGTGATGGTGTGTTGTCTTTCTCTCGTTTGCAATTGCCAGGGAAAAAAGCGATGGATGTACGTGACTTTTTGAATGGGCGATCGTTGTTAAATGTGACGTTACCCTCGTAGAGCTATTTTAGTTGTGTATTTAAAATACAAATCATCGAAAAAGAGGGGGGGTGGTAAATACAAACCTGTGAAAGTCCTCAAATTAAGGAATATTTATCATAATGCAGCCTAAAAGCACCCAAAACCCAAGAACCAGTGCCGCTAAAATATTACAACGCGTCATTTATCAAGGCGAATCACTTAGTTCAGCGTTATTAGATGCGGAAGATCCCTTGATTCGTGATCTTTGCTATGGGAGTTTGCGCTGGCATGAGCCGCTGTCGGCTTTGCTGAATGAATTATTAACAAAGCAAATCAAGAAAAAAGATAAAGATGTGGAATGTTTGATTCGTGTGGGCTTGTATCAGATTATCTACCAAAAGACCCCAGATCACGCGGCAGTTGGAGAGACAGTAAGTGCATTGAAAGGCTTAAAAAAGCCATGGGCTAAGAATTTGGTGAATGCAGTCTTGCGTAATTACCTGCGAGGCCAAGAGAAGCTACAGAGAATTATTAATGAGCAGGAGCCTGCTAAATACGCTTT
Organism: Thiotrichaceae bacterium; assembly: GCA_026988095.1. Taxonomy (GTDB): domain Bacteria; phylum Pseudomonadota; class Gammaproteobacteria; order Thiotrichales; family Thiotrichaceae; genus Cocleimonas. The sequence continues at coordinate 23,962 of JALSLX010000130.1, read as the reverse complement.
CCCTCAATGGCTGATTGATGAAGTTAGACTGGCATGGCCAGATAGTTGGCAAGAAATTTTGCATGAATCTAACCAACGTGCACCAATGACATTACGGGTTAACTTAAGCATTCAAAGCCGTGAGGATTACCTGAAAAAGCTACAGGCAGTTGATATTGAAGCTAAGGCACTTGATACCGTTGAGACAGCAGTTATTCTTGCAAAGCCGTGCAATGTTTATGATCTTCCAGGTTTTGAAGAAGGTGAAGTCTCAGTGCAAGATGGGGCGGCGCAACTAGCGGCAATTCTTTTAGATTGTAAAGATGGAATGACGGTTTTAGATGCTTGTGCAGCACCAGGAGGTAAAACAGGGCATATTTTGGAAAGTGCAAAGAATCTTAATGTGTTGGCGGTTGATAGCAGTGAAAGTAGGCTGGAACGAGTTACTCAAAATTTACAGCGTTTAAAAGTAAAGGCGAAGGTTATTGTATCTGATGCATTAGATACCGAGCTGTATGCAAAAGATATAATGTTTGATCGAATTTTATTAGATGCTCCTTGCTCTGCTACAGGTGTTATTCGTCGCCATCCTGATATTAAAGTATTACGTCGAAAGTCAGATATCAAAGAGTTACAAAAATTACAGGGTAAAATGTTGGATACGCTTTGGGAGAAGCTAAAGCCAGAAGGTATATTTGTTTTTGCAACGTGTTCAATTTTACCTCAAGAAAATGAGCAACAGATTGGCGCTTTTATTGAGCGTTATAATGATATAGAAGTTATTTCTATTGATGACTCCAAAAACTTAGGCAAGCAAATTTTTCCTAATAAAGATGGGATGGATGGCTTTTACTTGATTAAGCTCAAAAAAATCAAATAGAGTTAAAAAATAACTGAGAGTGTTGTAGTTATTTGTGTATGCGTAGAGTTTGAGTGACCTAGCATTGGTTTAAGGCTAAAATAGCAACTATGCTTGATTTCATAAAATTAGTTTTGGCCAAAATATTTATTGTAAGCCTTTTGGCAATGCCTTCTGCGGTCTATGCTGCTGGCATTACATTTACTAATTTTAAGTTAGTGGGAGATGTGCCTAAATACAAAGCATTAACGGGTGTTGAATTTGACTTAACTAACTATCTACAAAATGCCCTAGATAATGGCGTGGCACTAAAAGCGCGCGTTCAGTTTCGCCTTATTGAGGATCAAGCTTGGTGGTTTAATAAAGAGTCAACGCTATTAACCATTCACTACCAGCTTAAATACCACGCTTTAAGCCAGCATTATTTGCTTACTCGTAATGATACCAACGAGCATTGGAATTTCTCTACTTTATCAGCAACATTGAGAAAGCTGGGTGAGCTTCGTCAGTACCATTTGCCAGATATACCACCTCCTTTGGATGGCAGTAATTATTCTATTTTGGCTGTTGCTGATATGGAACCAGAAACCTTGCGTCTACCTTTACGTATCCAATCCTTATTTAGTAATAAATATCGCTTAAGTAGTGAGGCTGTCTTGTGGCCCTTACGGTAAGAACCTTATTCTTTCAAGTTTTTCCTGTTTTTATAACGGCTTTGCTATTAGCAACGTCATTAATCTTATTGAGTATATCGACTAAAAATCCACAACAAACCAGCGATATCAATGCTTGGTTATTTCCTCTTAATATTATTATTTTACTGATTCTGTCGAGTTTGATTTTATATAATATTATTAAAGCAGTCAGGTATTTACGTTCTGGGCAAGCAGGGTCACGGTTTACAGTACGTTTGATGTATGCTTTTGCTTTATTAACAATTTTACCTGTTTTAGTTGTGTCATATTTTTCAATGAATTTTATTGGGGATAGGATTGATAACTGGTTCAATATAAAAATAGAGGGCGCTCTGGATGACTCGTTAGAGTTAGTGCGTAGCTCACTTGATGTAAGAATGCGTCAACACTTATTTGATTTGGAGCGTGCGTCTAAGGCTCTTTCATTCGTTGATGAGCTGGATTATACCGACTTCATTGAACGCCAAGCCCAAGCGATGGGTGCTTATGAGGTTGTCTTACTCAATAGTAATAAGAGGGTCTTAGTTTATACAGGCGAAGACGCTGGGACTTTATTACCCCATTTTCCTGCTGAAGAAATTTATCAGAAAATAGCCAGCCGTGGTTATATGTATCAGTTAGAGCCAGCAGATAAAGATGGCTTGTTTTCTCGAGTAGCTTTAAAACTAACCTCGGGAGTGGGAAGGGAAACATTGATATTAACGGCATTATTTCCGTTTTCAGATAAAGAGCAGGTATTGGCAGAAAGTGTCCAAGATACCTTTAACCAGTATCAAGAAATTAGTTATCAACGTGGCTTAATTAAAAAAGGCTTTCGCATTACGTTATTGTTAATAATGTTGTTGTCTATATTGTTTTCAATTTGGGCGGCATTTATTTATTCTTTGCGCCTTACCAAGCCTATAAGGACTCTTTTAGAAGGTACGATGGCAGTAGCTTCAGGTAATTTGCAAGCAAAGTTACCTGTGGCAGAAAAAGATGACTTTAGTATTTTGGCTCGCTCTTTTAATACCATGACGACACGATTATCAATCGCTCGTAGAGAGAGTGAGCAAAGTCAAAATCAAATGAAGAGACAGCATGATTATCTAAATATTGTTTTAGATAATATGACATCAGGTGTAATAACACTGGATGATGATTTTGTAATTAGAAGAATAAACACTGCGGCAGAACAGTTATTGCTAAATCCTTTGAGAAAATTCAGGGGAGAAACCTTAAAAACGATGTGTGAAGAAAGATCGGATTTGTCTCCCTTCTATGAAAGCATTGAACCCTATTTAATTGATGCAACGCTAGGAGATGAAGGTTCAAGTGATAGCCAGAAAGAAGTTTGGCAGACAGATATATTGATTGTTTTAGAAGGGGTTCAACATAATTTAGTTTGTCGGGGGGTGGCCTTGCCTGAACTTACTGATGGTACACAAGGGCATGTTTTAGTATTTGATGACATAAGTGAGGTCTTGCAAGCAGAACATGATGCCGCATGGAGTGAAGTGGCGAGACGACTGGCGCATGAAATTAAAAACCCTCTTACGCCTATTCAGCTATCGGCAGAGAGATTACAACGACGTTTAAAGCCAGTGCTAGATAAAGAATCAGCTGACCTTTTGGATCGATTGAGTAATACAATCGTGAATCAGGTAGATACGATGAAAAAAATGGTAGACGCTTTTAGTGAATATGCCAGAGTGCCAGAACTAAAATTAAAAGATGTTGATATAAATAGTTTGATAAGTGAGGTAACGGAGCTATATCGTATAAACTTGTCAAAGACATTAATAAAATTAGATTTGAAAGGGGCGCCTATACTTCAGATTGATACCGATAGATTTCGCCAATTGCTTATTAACTTAATTAAAAATTCACTTGAAGCTATGGAGGTTAAAGATATAGATGATGAGTCTGTACTTACACTATCTTCCTCGGTTGAAGAATTAAATAATGGCAGAAAGCAGTTTGTATTATCATTGAGCGATAATGGTCCAGGAATAGCAGAGGAACTACTCCCTAATATATTTGAGCCTTATAAAACTACAAAAATTAAGGGTTCGGGTTTAGGTTTGGCAATTGTCAAAAGGATTGTTGAAGAGCATGGAGGTCGGGTTGTTGCTAAAAACAATAAATTGAGAGGTGCTAGAATCAATGTTTATTTACCAACCAATTAAAGTTCAACTAACACAATTGAGAATAGTTTTATGACAGCGCAATTTATCCTTGTAGTAGATGATGAGCCAGATATTCGTCAGCTGGTTAGCGAAATATTAGAAGATGAAGGCTACGATGTAGCCGTTGCCGAAAATGCAGAGGAAGCTAAAGAGCTACGTAGAAAGCGTCGCCCTGATTTGGTTCTTTTGGATATTTGGATGCCTGGCGAAGATGGTATTTCACTCTTAAAGGGGTGGCAAAAAAGTGGTTCACTCTGTTGTCCAGTGATTATGATGTCTGGACATGGAACAATTGAAACAGCTGTTGAAGCAACTCGCTTAGGCGCTTATGATTTTATAGAAAAACCACTTTCAATGGCTAAAATGTTATTAGCAATTGAAAATGCATTGAATTCTGAGCAGCTAAAGCAAGAAAATAAAGGTCTGCGAGATCAGGTTACTGAATCTTACGAGCCAATAGGCAATAGTACGCTAATGATAAATTTGCGAGAGCAAATTAAGCGTATTGCCGAGCATAATAATGTGGTTCTTATCTATGGGGATTCTGGTGTTGGTAAAGAAGTATTTGCTCGTTATTATCACGCCAATAGCAATGGCGCTAATAGGCCTTTTGTAAGAGCAACAGTATCATCGTTTGAAGCAGATAATGTTAGTAAAGAGCTATTTGGTTGGGAATCTGGAGACAAGGTTCATTATGGTTTATTGGATGAGTCGAGAGGAGGCTGTCTTTATCTTTCAGATATAGGTGCCTTGCCAGAAGATGCTCAAAAGCGGTTTTTGATTACTTTGCGCGAAGGGTATTACACACGGGTAAAGAGTAGTGAACATGTTGATTTAGATACGGCCTTAGTTTTTTCTTCCCAGCATGATTTACGTGATGATGTTGCTGCAGGGCTTTTTGATGGTGATTTATTTTCACAAATTAATGTTATTCCTTTGTTGATTCCTAGTTTGCGTGAACACCCAGAGGATGTTCCAGAATTATTAAGCTATTACGTGGATCAACTAACAGGTCAAGATGGTCTGCCTTATAGGCATTTCTCAGTGCCGGCACAAAATTTTTTACGAAACCACGAATGGTTTGGCAATATTCGTGAATTAAGAAATTTGGTGCAGCGTCTTTTGATTATGGGAACAGATTCGGAAATAACCCAAGAGGAGGTTGAAGAGTCATTAGGTGCAGAAATTCCCATATTTAATTCACCATTATCCCAAGTACCTCAGAGCTTATTTGATTTACCTTTGAGGCAAGCAAGAGAGCAGTTTGAGCACGATTATTTAGATTTTCAGCTAAACCAAGTATCAGGAAATGTTAGTAAACTTGCTGAGCTTGTACAAATGGAAAGAACTCATTTGTATCGTAAAATGCGCTCACTCAATATAGACCCAAAGAAGTACGGAAAGTAAACAATGAATATTGTTATATTAGGTGCAGGTCAGGTTGGTAGTTCTCTTGCTAGAAATCTTGCTAGTGAAGATAATGATATAACCATTATTGATAGTGACAAAGCATCATTGAGGGAGCTACGTGAAAAGCTAGATGTGCACACTAAGCAAGGGTATGCCTCTCATCCGGATGTATTGGAGCAAGCAAATGTGAATGATGCTGATATGCTGATTGCCGTTACGAATAGTGATGAAGTTAATATGATCGCTTGTCAGATCGCTTATAGCTTATTTCGTACCCCTACACGTATTGCAAGGGTTAGGGCCGCTGGTTACTTGCAGCATCCAGAGTTGTTTTCACCTGATTTAATTCCCATTGATGTATTGATTAGTCCCGAGCAATTAATTACAGATTATATTTATCGTCTCATTTCTAACCCAGGTACTTTGCAGGTTGTTGACTTTGCGGGAGGTAAGGTTCGCCTTGTTTCAGTTAAAGCTTTTCATGAGGGACCCTTGGTTGGTCATGCAATAAAAGATCTTGGGCAAAACTTACCAGAAGTTAAAGTTAGGGTTATAGCTATATTTCGTCAAGGTAAGGCAATTATTCCTAATGGTAAAACAGTTATTGAAGCAAATGATGAAATATTTGTTATTGCAAGTGCACAACATATTCGTGCGGTTGTCAGTGAATTACGTAGTGTGGATAAACCCTATCGACGTATTATGATTGCAGGTGGCGGTAATGTTGGTCGACGACTAGCTGATGCGTTAGAAGATGGGCGCTACCAAGTAAAAATTATAGAAAAATCTCCCGAAGTGGCCAAAGATTTAGCTGAAAATTTGAATAAAGCGATTGTATTGGAAGGCGATGCAGCAGATGAGTCTTTATTGATAGAAGAAAATATCAGTGATGTGGATATCTTTTGTGCATTAACTAATGATGATGAAGCCAATATATTATCTGCAATGTTAGCAAAGCGATTAGGGGCAAGGAAAGTTATGTCGTTGGTTAACCGAACGGTGTATGTCGATTTAGTTGAAGGTGCAAATATTGATCATGCTGTTTCTCCACAACAAATTACTATTGGGGCGTTATTGGCTCATGTGCGCGGTGGCGATATTGCTTCGGTTCATTCTTTAAGAAAAGGAGCTGCTGAAGTTATTGAGGTTGTGGCACATGGAGATAAGCAAAATTCTCGTGTTGTTGGAAGAAAACGTGTTGATTTGAAATTACCTCCAGGTGCAACTATTGCCGCTATTGTACGTGACAATGAGTTTATAGAGCCACATCAAGATATAGTGGTTCAAGAAGACGATCATGTGATTATTTTTCTTACTGATAAGCGTTATATTCCTGCTATTGAAAAAATGTTTCAGGTTGGTGTTGGCTATATCTAGCCGATCATTAAGAGTTCTTATAAAAAATGCAATTATTAGTTATTCAACGAATCTTAGGTTTGTTATTGGTGATTTTCAGTTTCACTATGCTTCCTCCTGTTTTAATTGGTTGGATTTACGATGATGTTTCTTTGTCTCCTTTCATTAAAGGTTTTTTATTGATTTTAATTATTGGGACAATGATGTGGTTCCCAGTGCGTAAAAGGAAACGTGAATTACGGTTGCGAGAGGGCTTTTTAGTTGTTGTACTATTTTGGGCAGTACTGGGTATATCTGGCTCAGCACCGTTGCTTTTTTCACCAGATCTTAATATATCCTTTGTCGATGCCGTCTTTGAGTCAATATCTGGTTTAACGACAACAGGAGCAACGGTTATTACAGGTTTGGATGATTTGCCTAAGTCTATTCTTTATTACCGGCAACAATTGCAGTGGCTAGGAGGGATGGGGATTATTGTTCTAGCTGTGGCTATTTTACCTATGTTGGGTATAGGTGGTATTCAGTTATACCGGGCTGAAACTCCCGGCCCTGTAAAAGACTCAAAACTAACACCGCGTATTAAGGGTACAGCAAAGCTACTATGGATAATTTATCTTACTTTCACTGTAGTCTGTGCCGTGGCTTATTATATGGCAGGAATGGATGCTTTTGATGCAATTAGTCATAGTTTTTCGACCATCGCAATAGGGGGGTTCTCTACACATGATGCGAGTATAGGGTATTTTGATAGTCATATCATAGAGCTAGTGGCCGTTGTGTTTATGCTGCTATCAGGGGTTAATTTTAGCTTACACTTTATGGCATGGCGTTCATTAAGTTTACGCAGCTATCACGCAGACTCTGAGTTTCGTTTGTATGGAATTTTGATGCTTGTTCTAACATTAATAACCTTTGGTTATTTATATTTTATGCATGTCTATGGGAGCTTCTCAGACTCTTATTATAATGCAATGTTTCAAGTTGTTTCTATTGCTACCACAACGGGTTTCACAACAACAGATTATAGTCATTGGCCGGGCTTTCTTCCTGTGCTTTTAATATTTGCAAGTTTTGTTGGGGGCTGCGCAGGTTCAACAGGTGGGGGAATGAAGGTAATACGTGTATTACTTTTGTTTAAGCAGGGATGGAGAGAAGTCATACGATTAATTCATCCTAGTGCGAAGATTGCTATTAAGTTAAATCGTAAGCCTGTCGATAGGGATGTTGTTCAGGCAGTTTGGGGTTTTTTCTCTGTTTACATTGCCCTTTTTGTTGTTTTTATGTTGATACTGATGGCCGCAGGTATGGATCAAATTACAGCATTTTCGGCAGTGGCTGCCACGTTGAATAATTTGGGGCCAGGGCTTGGAGAGGTTGCTGAAAACTATAAAAATGTGGGTGATTTTTCCAAATGGGTGTTATGTTTATCCATGCTTATGGGGCGTTTGGAAATATTCACGCTACTGGTGGTCTTAACCCCAGCTTTTTGGCGAAAATAAAAGGGTTGATAGGTTGAAATCAAAGTTAGAAAAGTGGAATGAGTCTTATTGTGGCGTAGATATAGGTTCAGCAAAACCTGCGCAGGTCTTGGTCGAAAATACGCACCTTCTTCCCAGTAATGGTGACGCACTTGATTTGGCTTGTGGCCGTGCTGGAAATGCAGTTTTATTATCAAAATATGGTTTCAATGTTGATGCAATAGATGTCTCTTCTGTTGTTTTAACAAATCTTGAGAAATTTGTAATTCAACAAGGCTTGCCTATTTCTTGTGAAAGGCGTGATATTGAAGAAGAAGGATTAAAAGAAAAAAAATACGATGTAATTGTAGTGAGTTATTTCTTGAGTCGTGAGCTTTTTCCTCAAATCATAAAATCATTAAAGCCAGAAGGCTTATTATTTTATGAGACATGGTCGCAACAAAAAATTGATGAAATAGGGCCTAGTAATCCAGCTTTTAGGTTGAAGGCTGGAGAGTTATTAGAATTAACAGCGCCATTGAGAGCTTTGTTTTATCGAGAGGAAGGGCGAAGCGGCGATAGTTCTAAAGGCCACAGGAATACTGCAATGCTAGTTGCAAAAAACATTAACTAATCATCTAAAGATTGCTTGTAGTTATACAAAACGTCGAAAAAGAGGGGGGGTGGGTTAGAAAGAAGCTTATTTTTTCTTTGTATGTTTCAAATATAGTCCCAAGCTTATAAAAATTGCTCCAATCGCACCATAAAGGTGGGCATGGACGGCAACAGGGATGCCAATTAGCTCTGCGCTAGAGCTGCTACCGCCATAAATTAAATCCCAGATGATTTTTCCAATGATAAAGAGAGCAACAGATCCTCCGGTAAGCCAATCCTTCATTAAAAATGAGGTGGTTGCTCCCACTAGAAATAATCCATAGAGAGCGCCAGAGAATCCATAGTACTTGTGAATATCAGGATCGAGAAAATAAAGACCAAGCCCTACAAAAGCAGATAAGAATAAGGTGGCAATACTGAATGTTTTCAAGGAAACGCTGTCAAAAAAAACAAATCCAAATATCCATAAGCCTGCAAGGTTTAAAAGTAGGTGGGGGTAATTAGAGTGAACTAAGTTGCCACTTATAATGAGCCACCATTGACCAAGGTCGATGGAAGTTCGTTGGAAGGCTAGGTCATTACGAAAAAATTGTGCAATTAATAACGTAAAGCTAAGTATAAATATTCCAAGTATAAGTGGTTTCAATGATTTGGTCATCATGGGCTAACTATGGCAGAATAGAGACATCAAAACTATTTTTAAAAGGGTTTAAAAGTGAATCAAGTAAAAAACACAATGGTAAAAACATCAAGTTTGAAAAGTAGCGGTTTTACTTTACTGGAAGTAATGGTTGTAGTGGTAATAATTGCCATCATGGCAGCAGCGGTTGGCCCTAAGTTGTTAGAAAATATTAATACGGCAAGTAAAAAAAGGGCAGTGACTGATATCGCGAGTATTGACGCTACGTTAAAATTATATAAAGCTGAGAACTATGCATACCCTTCGACGGATCAAGGGCTTGAGGCGTTAATAAACAAGCCATCGGGTGATCCTGCTCCTAAAAACTGGCGAGCGTATATGGATAAGACACCGATGGATCCATGGGAAAATCCATATAAGTATTTGAGTCCAGGAAGCCATGGTGATTTTGATTTATATTCCCTTGGTCCTGATGGTATCCAGAGTGAAGACGACATAACAAACTGGTCATCCGATAATTGATTTGTTACGCAAGATAGTTAAATTCGAATGAAGATCAAAGATCAGGGTTTTACTCTTATTGAGATTATGGTTGTTATTACCATAGCTGCAATAATGTTTGGCGCGGTAATTTTAGCTTTTCCCGATAGTAGTAATGATCGTTTGAAGGAACAGGGTAGGCGTTTTTCTGCGCTGATATCTCTTGCTCAGGATGAAGCTATCTTGCAATCACAAGACTTGGCAGTGGCAATGACTGGTTCAGGTTATTCGTTTTACCGCAGGTTTGGTGAAGTTTGGGAGGTATACTTGGATAAGCCTTTTGTTAATCGAGTACTCGGCGGGGGGATTCAAGCGGAAGTAATTTTGGAAGGGCTCTCTATAGAGCTTCCGTCATCCCAAAAATCTAAGCCTCAAATTATTATTTATTCAAGTGGTGAAATGACCCCGTTTTCCTATCATTTAATTAATCAAGAGCAGAGTAAATACAATATCAAATTTGATGCCGCGGGAAATTTAGAGCAAGAATATACTAGTAATGAAAAATAAAAATACAGGTTTTACGCTTCTCGAGGTGATGGTTGCATTATTTGTAGTTGCTATTGCCTTGGGCGGGGCAATTAAGGTGATGGGTGCAGCGGCACAAAATTCATCCCGTTTAAGTGATAGAACGTTCGCTCAATGGGTGGCACTTAATCAAATAGCCAGTCTTAAGATTACGAAAGAATGGCCTGATTTTGACGAGGTTAAGGGTGAGTCGGAAATGGCAAGCCGGAAATGGAAGTGGATACAAAAAACGATTAAGACCGAAGATGAAAATGTTAAGCGTGTTGAAGTTTCGGTAACGCTTGCAGATGATACAAATGGAAATCCTTTTGCAACAGTCATTGGTTTTTTGGCAAAACCTTGATGAAAGCTATTCCTCCTAAGATAAAAATGAGTAAAGGTTTTACTTTGTTGGAGCTAATGGTTGCTATGGTGATTTTTTCATTTATGTCAATTATGGCGTATGGTGCTTTAGCCAATGTTTTTAAAAGTAATGAAGTTATTTCTTCTCAGGAGCTAAAACTAAAGAAATTGCAACGTAGTATGATGTTTATCGAACGTGACTTACGTCAGTTGGTATTGCGATCAAGAAGTACAGGTTATGGTCAGTCAGTTTCACCAGCGTTAGATTACGGTTTGGATGCTGAGGGTATTATAGAGTTTACTCGTGCAGGTAATTCTAATCCGGCAGGCTTGGTTCGTAGCTCCTTACAGCGGATAAGATACGTTGTCGATGATGGGAAGTTCAGTCGGCTTAGTTGGAATATAGTAGATCATATTGATGCTGAGCCAGTAAGTATGTTGTTGTTGGAAAATGTAGACTTATTGGTATTTAGGTTTTTAGATAATAAAAATAACTGGCAAGAAACTTGGTCGTCTACTGCGCAAAGCCCCAAAGCAATTGAATTAACGATAGAGCACAAAAATTGGGGGAAAATCATACGGCTGTTTTCTATTCAGTGATTTAACGGCGGGAATCCTTTTAAAATAAGAGTAGCGGTCAAACAAATGCCCCTAAAGGTAATTTTTTGACTGGAATTGAATCTCTTAAAAAGCTATAGTCGGAGGCGCTAGGTATTGCAATGTTTTCTTCCCCTCAGCTGAATAATATTGCTCTAAACGATCGGGTGGTACTCCTGTTTTTCAGATATGCTTTATAGGAGCCGATGTGATTCAAAAATAGGAAATATAATTAATGTTGAAATTCAAACATCTCCAAGTGCTTGCTGTTAAGTCGTGTCTGCTATTGTCAGTCGCAATGCTAACTTCTTTAGGGCTAAATGCGGCTGAAATAATAACTGTAGAAAGTTCTCAATCAAGTTCGCAAACAGTCTTAGGGAGTACGGTAGTACCTTTTAAGGAAATAACAGTTACTGCGCAAATGCCAGGAAAGATCACAGCGTTAATGGGAGATGTAGGATCAAAGTTTAATAAAGATGATGTGCTTGTGAAAATTGATGATGCTCAGCTTTTAGCAAAGCGGAATACGCTCTGGACACAAGTGACGTCGGCTCAAGCGGCGCTTAAGAATTCGCAAGCACAGTATCAGCGGGAAATTGTTTCGCCGCGAAGCAAAGATATAACGGGTATGCCTGGTATGGGTATGCCGTCAATGATGGATATTTACTTCACTCGACCTATGTACGATATGATGGGTGAGACTAATACTAATTATAATCGTTACTCTGATTTGCTTAGTAGTGCTACAGGAGTATCTCAGGCTGAAAGCCAAGTGATGATGGTTTGGTCGCAACTTAATGAGCTAAATACAAAAATAAAAGATACTATTTCAATCGCGCCTTTTGAAGGTATTATTATGGCTAAAATGGTGGAAGAAGGTGATGCTGTTCAGCCTGGTCAGCCATTAATGAAATATGGTTTTGTTAAGTATTTGCGTCTAAAGGCCGATGTGCCTTCTATGCTGGTAACCAGCTTAAGAAAAGGTATGACCGTGCCCGTGCGTATAGGTAATATACGCCCTACAGAAGCAAAAATAACTCAAATATATCCAGTGGCTGATCCGTCACGTCATACAGTTGTTGTAAAGTTTGATTTGCCAGTTGGTATTGCAGCATCACCAGGTATGTATGCGGAGATCTACTTGCCAGATTCTACGCCAGGGGGGAATTCGGTGATTACGATTCCTAAAACTGCATTGATCGAAGGTCGTAGTCTCCCAACAATTTTAGTGGCAGATGAAGAAAAACAGACGTCCTCTTTACGTTTGATACGTTTAGGGTCTGTTCAAGGAAATGGTAATATCTCTGTCGTTTCTGGTCTTAAGGCCGGCGAACGCGTAATTAATAACCCCCCGGCAGGGGCATCTTCAGGTTGGTATCCAGGGTCTTAGGTTTTAGTTTACTAAGTATTTCTTTTTATCAATAATAGAACTGAAGATAATATTATGACTGATCAAAAAACACCTTTAAAAAATAAACAAGAAAGCCATAGCAAAAACCTAGGCATCGCTGGCGGTGTGGCTAAAATGTTCATAACCTCTCCACTCGCATTGTTGTTGCTACTTGGTTTTTTAGCATTGGGTATGTTGGGGATGCAAATGACCCCACGGCAAGAGGATCCTCAAATATCTGTTCCTATGGTTGATATTTTTGTAGGTTATCCAGGAGCAACAGCATCTGAGGTGGAAAGCCAAGTGGCAAGACCACTTGAAGGTATTATGTCTGAAATTACAGGGGTGAAGCACGTTTATTCGGCTTCTTCTCGTGGGCAGGCCTTAATCACTGTTCAGTTTAAGGTGGGTGAGAATTTTGAATCATCTATCGTAAAGTTGAATGACAAGCTTGCGTCCAATAAAAACAGAATGCCACAAGGTATTTCTGGTTTTTTAGTAAAGCCTGTAGGGGTGGATGACGTTCCCGTTGTCGCTATTACGCTATGGTCGAATAATGTTGATGATGCATCATTAAAGCTCGTGGCGCTTGATCTGTTGCAAAAACTACGTGAAGTACCTAATGCAAGCCAAAGTTTTATCGTTGATGGTAGAGCAGATCAGCTTCTTTTGGAGGTTTTGCCTGAGCGTTTGGCTACTTATGGTGTTTCTTTGGGGCAGGTTGCAAATACAATCCGTATGGCAAACTCTGAAAGAAATGCTGGCTCTGTAGAGCCAGGTGATAAGTTTCTTAAAGTTATAACAGGTTCATTTCTAAAATCAGCAGAAGATATTAAGCGTTTAATGGTAGCGGTGGTAGATGGCCGTCCAGTGTATGTTCGTGATGTCGCAACCGTGTCAGCTGGCCCAAGTGAAGCTACTAAGATGGTAGGTTACTACACGGGTGTAGCAGGAAAAGTTGAGGGGAGGGAAATAGCTAACGGGGCTCCAGCTGTAACTATTGCTATAGCAAAAAAGCACGGTACAAATGGTGTTGATGTTGCAGAGGCTGTTCTGGAGCGGGTGGAGCACTTAAAAGGGCGTTTAATCCCTGATAATGTGTATGTTGAAGTAACTAGGAATTATGGTGCTTCGGCTAAATCCAAAGTAAATGAGCTTTTATTCAAGCTGGGTGAAGCCACATTAATGGTAACCGTATTGGTACTGTTCTTTCTTGGTTGGAGAGCTTCACTAGTTACTTTTATAATCATTCCTGTCGTTATTACGGTTACAGTTTTTGCTGCATGGATGTTAGGTTTAACGATAGACCGAGTGAGCTTGTTTGCACTGATTTTCTCTATTGGTATACTGGTGGATGACGCCATAGTGGTGGTGGAAAATATTTATCGACGGTGGTTAATGTCCGGTAGCTTGGATGTTGATGTGGCTGTTGATGCTGTTCGAGAGGTTGGTAATCCAACAATTCTAGCTACTTTTACCGTTATTGCCGCCTTACTCCCCATGGGTTTTGTCAGTGGCATGATGGGCCCGTATATGTCTCCAATTCCTATACTGGGCTCGGTCGCAATGATCTTTTCATTGTTTGCGGCTTTTGCTTTTACTCCTTGGTTGACAAATAAGCTAAAGCCAAGCTTAGAGCAACTCGATAAGATGGAGGAGAAAGAGCACCGCCAAGCCGCTATGCTTGAGAGATTCTTTAGAAGAATTATTGTTCCTTTGATTCAGAATAGAAAAAAAGGAAAGCTACTGATTTATGCATTGGTAGGTGTATTGCTACTAACATTTGTATTATTTTATACAAATGGTGTAAAAGTAAAAATGTTACCGTTGGATAATAAGCCAGAGTTTAATATTGTGGTGAATTTCCCCGAAGGTACGGCTTTACCGATTACTGCTAATTTGATTAATCAGATGGCTACAAAAATGCAATCTGTTGAAGAAGTTACAGCCGTGCAAACTTACGCAGGTACGTCATCACCATTTAATTTTAATGGTTTGGTTCGTCATTACTATTTGCGAAATAATCCATGGCAAGGTGATATTCAAGTTCAATTAACTGATAAGCATGATCGTGAGCGATCAAGCCATGAAATAGCAGAGGAGGCACGTGCTACTTTAACTCCAATAGCTAAAGCTTTAGGTGCTAGAATTCAAGTAGTAGAAATGCCACCAGGCCCTCCAGTTCTGCAATCTGTTGTTGCAGAGATTTATGGACCAAGTGCAGAAACGCGTAGGCAGGTTGCCCGCGATATTACTAAACTTTTTGAAGAGGCTCCTAACCTAGGTGATGTTGATAACTTCTTGGAAGAGAGTCACAATATTTTACGGTTTAAAGTCGATGCGGCAAAAGCACAAAGAAATGGTATCACCGTAGAAGATATTAACTCAACGTTAGAAATGGCAATGGGTGGTTTTATACTTGGAGATATAAAAAGAAATGCATTAATCAATCCAACACCAATTATTATGCAAGTCCCTTTGAGTGCGCGTTCTCAAATTAATCGTTTAATACAGCTTCCAGTAACGAACCGCATGGGTAAAACATTACCCCTTTCAGAGCTAGGAAGCTTTGTAACAGAAAAGGCTGACCAGCCGATATATCATAAAGATCTACGTGCTGTTGAATTTGTTACTGGCGAAACAGTGGGAGATTTAGCGGCACCAGTTTATGGTATGTTCCAAGTACAAGATTTGTTATCAAGTGCAAATGATGGCAAAGGATACAAAGCACCTGATGGAGCAATTGTTACTGGTGGTAGCTGGTTTGGTCGTGAAGCTACGGCAGATAAAACTAACTTTGAATGGGGGGGGGAGTGGACTGTTACATTTGAAACTTTCCGCGATATGGGTATCGCTTTCATGGCTGCGCTGATATTGATTTATATGCTAATTGTAGGTTTGTTTGGTAATTTCGTTTTGCCAGCAATAGCGATAGCTCCAATACCGTTGACATTGATTGGTATTATTCCTGGTCATTGGATTTGGGGGGCAGATTTTACGGCAACCTCTATGATTGGTTTTATTGCTTTAGCCGGTATTGTGGTTCGAAATTCTATATTGTTAATAGATTTCACAAAGAATGCGGTGTTGAATGAAGGACTGAGCGTTGTAGATGCTGCTATCTATGCTTGTGAGGCGAGAACAAGACCTATCGCTATTACAGCATTTGCACTAATAGGTGGTTCATTAGTAATTATTACAGATCCAATATTTAAAGGTATGGCAGTATCGCTAGTATTTGGTGGGTTGATTTCAACATTGTTGACATTGATTGTTGTGCCGTTAGGTTGTATCAGTGCTGGGAAAGCACTGTGTGTTGATGCCGATGGTAATTCAATCGTACCTCCAAACTTCGACCCTAATAAAGAAAAGTTAGAGTCCCAAAGATCGTATAGTAACTCAGATTCAAATGAGTCATTATTTGATAAGGTTAAAGGTGTTTTTTCAACTCTTTTTGGTGTTGTAATAACAGTAGGGGGATTGCTTGTATCTGGAGTTAATGGGTTATTAGGGCTTGTTTTCAAACGGAATAAAGATGATGACACTGATTGGACGCCTTCTCCACCTAAAAAATCCAATAACGTTAGTAAGAAAGATGAGGGTGAGTGGGTACCATCTCCACGGAAGCCAAGAAAGGTGAATAAAGATGATGAGGAATGGGTTCCATCGCCACGAAAGCCTAGGAAAAGTAAGTCAGAACTTATTGAAACGGCATCTTTAGCTGATTCTAAATCTATGGCCACAGCTAAGCCAAAGGCCACAGTTAAGCCAAAAGCCACAGCTAAGCCAAAAGCTACAGCTAAGCCAAAAGCTACAGCTAAGCCAAAAGCTACAGCTAAGCCAAAAGCCACAGTTAAGCCAAAAGCCGAAGCTAAGCCGAAAATAGAACCTACACAGAGTAATAATATAGCCAAGTCTAAGCGTAGAGGAATACGCTTGAAGAAAGATATTTAGTAGGAATATATAATGGATATTTTACGAAAACGATTATTAACGATTTCTACAGTAGCATCAGTAATAGTCTTATTGATGGGTAATGCTGTTGGGGATAGTAATCAGAAAGAAGTTACTAAAGGCATGATGTTATCCCCTCCTCCAGGCCCGTTTTTCAAAGGGAATTCCTCAATTACTCGTAGGGAGAATGTTTTAGTGGCTCCTATTGCGCCTACGAAACCAATAAATGACTTACAAAATCCTAAGTTAAAAGCAAATTCAATAGAATTTAAGATGCTTTCACCAGAACTTAAGAAAGCAGAGCTTAAAAAACCTAAGCTGATATCTATACCTGCAAAAAAATTGAGCGCACCTGTCCTACAACAGAGTAGCCCTAAACTTGTTCAAAAAATAGGTGAGGCTCCAGAAAATTATAGTAAGCCTCAGAATAATATAAAAAAACCATCCCTGATAAGCTCTCAAAATGAACCAATTTGGATGCAACAACAGGGGTTGATTCATCAAGAATCTAATGTGACGACAAATAGTAAAAACCAGAACCATAAAACCAATATGCAATATCAAAACTACAATGAAATGCCAAATATAGGATGGAGTTACCCTGTGCAGCAATATATGTATATTCCTGTGCCAATGATGATTCCTTCTACAGTGCCGCAGATGCCACTAGTCCCAAGTTTTAGATATGGAGCGGGAGCGCTAATGCCTTTTTATAATAGTATTCCACTAGGTAATAATGATAATAGAACAATAGATAAAATCATCATGCCAGCACAAAAGGATAATAAGTAGATGATAACAGTTGTTGGTAATTTAAAAGGGGGGACAGGTAAAAGTACTGTTGCATTTAATTTGTCTATTTGGATAGCGACAAGGCGAAATGTACATGTCTCGATCTATGATTTGGATCCTCAAGCAACCATAACAGATGCTTTAGAGATTAGGTCAGAAGATGGATATGTGCCCGTATTAGAACCTCAGCACTTTGTTAGTCAGCTTGGCAGTGAAGGGAAGCATACCGAGGTAATTGTAGACATCGGTCTTTCTGATGGAGAAGCAATGAATGCTGCCATTTCAAGGGCAGACCGTATTTTAATACCTGTGGCACCGAGTCAGGCAGATGTTTGGTCTACTCAACGCTTTTTAAAGCTAATTTCAAAAGTTAGGAAAAGCGGCGCAAAACCAGAAATACTAGGTTTTATGAACCGCTCAGATACACATAGAGCAGTTCGTGAAACAGATGATGCTTTTGAAGCACTAGATAGTTTAGATGGTATAACAATGTTAGAGCCAAGGTTATATCAAAGAACTGCCTATAGACGTTCATTTAGTGAGGGTCTAGCCGTTTTTGAAATGGATCCAAAGTCAAAAGCAGCATTAGAGTTAGAAACGTTAGGAGAGGCATTGTATTAGCCTATAGTCATTATTTATAGGTTAATACTAATTTTCAAAAAGGAGATTTTGAATGTATATTGTTAGATGGTTAATGGGTCACCCCATTGTTGCTATATGGGTACTGTTAGGTACAGCCATATTGCTAGCCTTTGGCTCAGGTGATAATAAAAATGATATTGTTACCTCTACAACAGTGGCCCAATTAGAAGAAGTAAATATAAAAGAAAAACCTCCCGTAGAAGATAAAATAGCTGTCTCAGGTGCTGAAATTAATGACTCCTCCGTGAGAACACTAGATATTGAAACTACGAAGCTAGAGAATATGAAATCTTCATCTGCTCCTTTGTCGACAGAATTAGATAGTTTAGATAGTAAAGAGAATATTTTAGCTCAATCAAATGATTCTAAAAAAGCTGATAATGATGATAAAGAATCAGCAACAACAGATTTAAGTCAACTTACTGGTGACGAAATGTTACTAATGGCAAGAGAGGCGTATTGGAATAATGGTTTAGATGAAGCGGCTCAGATTTATACTAAATTAATAGATATAGAACCAAAAATCCTTGAGCATAGAGGTGAATTAGGTAATGTTTTTTGGAGGCAGGGCTACCCAAAGAAAGCGGCTGAACTTTATTCAGAAATAGCGATACCAATGATTGAGAACGGTAATTCTGAACGTGTGGCAAACATGATTGGATTTATAGGTTTGTTTTATCCTGATAGAGCTGCTTTGATTCATCAAAAAATGCAGTCAAATATAGGCACAAAAGAAAAAGAAGCCGATAAACTTATTGAAGTAGGAATAAAGAATGGCCAAGAGTGAATTACATCGAGATTATATCCTTGAATTAGAGAGTGAACTTCAAGAGTTTGAAAAGAAGGCAGATGCATCAACAAAGCGTATGCAGATGTTGGTATACCCAGCAATGGTGGCTTTCTTTATCTTATCCGCATTTGGTTTTTACTTAATCTTTTCACTGACTTCTGATGTGGAGAGAATGGCTAATACTTTTGTGCATATGAGTAATTCAATTGAAAAAAATATGGATTCGATGACAGGCAATATTGATCACCTAACTAAAGATATTGGGACTATGACAAATACCACAAGTAGTATGTCAGATAGTATTTCAGGAATGAAACCAGCTATTTACGACATGGCAGCTTCAACCAATAATATGCAACGTGATTTTTGGAGTATGAATAAAAATATTTCTACACCGTTGAGTTTTATGAATAGTTTTTTACCCTGGAAGGATAGCCAAAGTATGCCTTTTCAAGGCTCTCAAGCTCCGCTCCCAAGGTCACAATTTTCTCCTCCAGTTTATCAGCAACCGGGATATGGCGGAATGAATCAGCCAATGCAAGTTCCTATGCCTAATTATATTCCTATGCCTTTGGATGCGGTTCCTGCAATTCCATTAAACACCGATGGTGGGCAAGGATCAGTAGTTGAGTTATTAGATCCTGCATTAGTCGTAGGTACGGTGTCACTGGATTAAGTGAGCTAGAGATACTGAGTCATAAGTATATATTCTATAAGTTAAAATAAATAAAGAGGCTTTCGCAATGAACCCTGCTAAAAGAATGCAAAATCGTTTAGAACGACTGCAGGAACACCTCGAAAGAGAAAATCCCATATTAGTTTCTGTCGTGGGTCGTTATCGACAACTGGATAATATTTCACAAAAAATGGGTTTATTGGGTGGCGATGCTTCTTACGCAACACAAATATCATGGTGGCCACTAGTTTCTGTTTTAGGAACATTTTCAGCAGGTAAATCCAGTTTTATAAATTCATATCTTGGTTTAGATGTACAAAATACAGGAAACCAAGCAGTAGATGATCGCTTTACGGTGATGACCTATAGCAGTGATTCAGAAGTGCGCACATTGCCAGGTATTGCGTTAGATGGTGATCCTCGTTTTCCTTTCTATCAAATCAGTGAAGATATAGAAAACGTTACACAGGGCGAAGGTTCACGTATAGATAATTATCTTCAAATGAAGGCGGCTCCAAGCGAACAACTACGTGGAAAAATATTAATAGACTCACCAGGTTTTGATGCTGATGAACAGCGTAAAGCCACACTTAAAATTACCGATCATATTATTGATCTGTCAGATTTAGTTTTAGTTTTGTTTGATGCGAGACACCCAGAGCCAGGTGCAATGCAAGATACGCTTGAGCACTTAGTAAAAGGCTCTCAAAAGCGCAACGACAGCAGTAAGTTTTTGTTTATCCTCAACCAAATAGATACTTCGGCACAAGATGATAATATGGAAGATATTGTTGCTGCGTGGCAAAAAGCGTTAGTGCAAAGCGGTCTAAGTTCAGGGCGTTTTTACGTTATTTTTAATGAAGATTTAGCAATACCTGTAGAAAATAAATCAGTTTGGGATCGTTACGTTAGCAAACGAAACAGCGATTACGCCGAGATTACAAAGCGTATGGAAGATATCAATATCGAACGTGTTTATCGCATTATCGGTAGCATGGAGTCTCTTTCAAATCAAATAGAGCAACAAGCTGTACCTCAAATCCAAATTGCGATGAAGCGTTGGAAGCGACGTGTAATTGTTACGGATCTAGTAATATTTATTCCACTTATTATAGGATTACTAGCATTGACTGTAGTCGCAGGCTACTGGCAAGGTTTCAGCTTTAATCCACCATGGTTAGAGGTGGTTCAAGAGAAAAAATGGATAGGTTTTATAGGTTTAGGGATAACTGCACTATTTGCCTTCCTACTTCATCAGCTAATACGTAGTAAATTAGTAAACGGTATTGCTAAAAAGCTAAGCACAGATGATTCTTATGGAAATATCTCAACAGCCTTTAGAAAAAACACCCGCTGGTGGCATAGTATTTTCAGAAAAAACCCTGTCGGTTGGAATAGAAAAGTAGAAACAAAAATGGATGGTATCCGTAGCGACATTGATGAGTTTGTACAAACTTTAAATGATCGTTACACCAGCCCTGCAGGTAAAGAAGGCAAATAACGGCTTAATTTAAGCTAAAATCTATTACTAAAAATACACAAATCATCGAAAAAGAGGGGGGGTGGGCTAATAAATGCTCGCTCTCCCTCTTTATCTTCAGGAAAAAACAATGACTAAATCTCAAGAACTATTCGAACAAGCCCAAAAAACTATCCCGGGTGGTGTTAATTCTCCCGTGCGTGCATTTAAAAGTGTAGGTGGAACGCCACTATTTATTGAGAGAGCAGAAGGCGCATATCTTTACGATGTGGATGGCAATAGATATATAGATTATGTTGGTTCATGGGGGCCTATGATTGCGGGTCACGCAAATCCAGAAGTTATTGCATCGGTAAAAGAAGCGGCAGATAGGGGTTTAAGTTACGGTGCACCAACTGAAATTGAAGTTACCATGTCACAAAAAATCTGTGAGTTAATGCCATCGATTGAAATGGTTCGTATGGTAAGTTCGGGTACTGAAGCAACCATGTCAGCGATTCGATTGGCACGAGGTTTTACAGGTCGAGATGATATTGTAAAGTTTGAAGGCGGTTATCACGGGCATGGAGATTCGCTGTTAGTAAAAGCAGGCTCAGGTATGTTGACCTTTGGTGAGCCAAGCTCGCCGGGTGTCCCAGAAGATTTAGCCAAGCATACAATAACGCTGGATTACAACAATCCACAGCAAGTACGTGACTTATTCGCAAAGCAGGGCGATAGCATCGCTTGTATCATCGTTGAGCCAGTTGCAGGCAATATGAATTGTATTCCGCCAACAGCAGGTTTTTTAGAAACACTACGCGAAGTGTGCGACGAATCAGGTGCATTATTGATTTTAGATGAAGTAATGACAGGCTTTCGCGTGGCACTAGGTGGTGCGCAGTCGGTTTATAATATTAAACCAGACCTAACTACATTGGGTAAAATTATCGGTGCTGGTATGCCAGCCGCCGCTTTTGGTGGGCGTAGAGACGTGATGGAAAAGCTTTCACCTTTAGGTCCTGTTTATCAAGCGGGTACGCTTTCGGGTAATCCACTAGCAATGACAGCGGGTTTGAAAATGCTAGAGATCATTTCTCGTGATGGTTTTTATGAAGATTTAACCGCTAAGACAGATATGTTCGTTTCAGGAATGTTAGATCGTGCTAAACAAAATAATATTGCAATGACGAGTAATCAAGTTGGTGGAATGTTTGGTTTATTCTTTAGTGATGACAATAAAATCGAAAATTTTGAGCAAGTTTCAAAGTGTAATGTTGACCGGTTTAATCACTTTTTCCATCAAATGTTAGATTCGGGTATCAACCTAGCACCATCAGCTTATGAAGCAGGTTTTTTGTCCAGCGCGCATACTGAATATGATATTAATGAAACGCTCGATGCTGCCTCAAAAGCCTTTGCGACTCTGTCATAAGATTCTTAAAATATTCACATCCAGTACAGGATTCTAATCGTATTATTATCTCATGCAGTAATTATTAGTCTTATAAGTTGTTAATTTCCATAAAAAATCCCAGATAATCTGGAACTTTATGTGGAATTAGCACTCTAAGGTTAAGAGTGCTAAAATACAAGCACGCTTTAGATTAAGTATAGAGGGAGAATGATATGACCAACACACTAACAATGAGCCAAACAAGAATGCCAGTTCTTACAGGAAGTCTGGAGAGCTATATGCAATCCGTACGTGAAATACCTGTATTAGAGAAATCAGCTGAGCAAGCGCTTGCGGTTAAGTTACGTGAAAATGATGATATGGACGCAGCACGTGACCTCATCATGCACAACTTACGTTTTGTGATAAAAGTAGCACGTGGCTACAGCGGTTACGGCCTTCCTCTGGCAGACCTTGTACAAGAAGGTAATGTCGGCTTAATGAAAGCGGTTAAGCGTTTTGATCCATCTGTAAATGTACGTCTAGTTTCATTTGCGGTACATTGGATTCGCGCAGAAATTCACGAATTTATCCTTAAAAATTGGAAAATCGTAAAAGTTGCGACAACCAAAGCACAGCGGAAACTTTTCTTTAATCTAAGAAGTAAAAAGAAAAGATTAGCATGGATGAATGATGCAGAGGTCAATGATATCGCAAGCGATCTTGGTGTAACCAGTAAAGATGTAATGGAAATGGAAAAGCGCATGACAGGTCAAGATATTGGCTTTGATGCGCCAAACAATGACGATGACGAAAAGGCATATCACCCAAGCCAGTACTTGCAGTCAGAGACGGTTGATCCTTCAGAGGCGATAGAGACACAAGATTGGCAAGATCATACACAAGGTCTATTTAGAAACGCATTAGAGACTTTAGATGAGCGTAGTAAAGATATTCTTGCAAGCCGTTGGTTGGTAGATAAAAAAGCAACACTTGAAGATTTAGCCACAAGATACGGTGTTTCGGCAGAACGTATTCGTCAAATTGAAGCTAACGCGATAAGTAAACTAAAAGTGGCAGTTTCTGAGTAATCACTCATTAACCCACAGATAAAATACCCGCTCTTGTCGCGGGTATTTTTTTGCCTGTTTCATGCGAGAGATTAATGAAGAAAGTAGTTTAGGCTTTCGGAGATATAATTTTATATAACCTGATGACTTCTAAGCTTATAAAGCTCATGCGTCATTATTGTTCTATACCTAATGTTAAGACGCTTTTGTCATTATTTAATTATAGGAGGACTAACTATGAATAACTTCCCAAATGCCCCAGCTGGCTCACTACTGTCCGAGATAATATATCAAATATAAAGCTCTCTTTGAAAAGCCTTTAATTCTTGATTGTATTGCCTTCGTTTCCGTATCATTTCATCTTCTACGGTAGGGCGTTGGAATAAGCCACTTCTTAACTCTATTAAACACATCTTTAAAGTTAACTTGACCTTGTTTCTTGAGCGATAAAGATGCGTCAAAATGTAAGTAATTAGTGCTGTGTATATTTGAATTTTCACCGCATTCTCACTACGACCTAAAAATTGTTTTATTTTTAGGTTTTGTTTCAACCACTTAAAGAACAGTTCGATACCCCAACGCTGTTTATACATTAGCGCAATTTCGTCAG
>JALSLX010000129.1 GCA_026988095.1 Thiotrichaceae bacterium | reverse complement strand
ACCCATCGTCGAGGATGAAATGATACGGAAACGAAGGCAATACAATCAAGAATTAAAGGCTTTTCAAAGGGAGCTTTATATTTGATATATTATCTCGGACAGTAGTGGGTATTCACCAGTATGACGAGTATTATTTTTCATAGCAATCAGTCACTTAGGGTTTAATTAAACGGCATTGGGGGGAGGTGGTTATAAAAACGGCTGATAGACATCTGGTTTTCAATAAACAAGCCTGCAACAAGGGATTGAATGACGTTATTTTTACTTTATTGGATATTTATACAACCCACCCCCCCTCTTTTTCGATGATTTGTATTCAAAAGCAAGACAAATCAAGCCTTAACAGCACTTATATCCCAACTAATCATGATGTAACCTTATCGCAAATATAAGCACCAATAGGGATAGCAGACGTAGCGGCTGGAGATGGCGCATTGCATACGTGTAAGCTACGTGGGCTTTCAGAGAATAAAAAATCATATACCAAGGTTCCATCTTTTAATACTGCTTGTGCTCGTATACCGGCAGGGTATGGCTTTAAATCATGCTTTTTAAGTGATGGGCAATACAACTGTACAAGCTTGAGATAACCTTTTTTATACCAAGAGTTCTTCGTTTCAATTAGGCCAATTTTCCAATATTTTCTTAGAACATTCCAAAAGCCTTTGAATTGAATCATTTCTAAAATATCAAGCAAGCTAATGCTTACTTTACCATAGCCTTCACGTTTCCAACCTTGCACTGCATTGGGGCCAATAGTTGTTGAGCCATCAATCATTCGGGTTAAATGTACACCTAAAAAAGGTAAATCAGGGTTGGGGATTGGATAAATCAAGTGGTTTACAATCTCGTTATGTGTTGCAGGCAGTTGATAGTATTCACCCCGAAAAGGGATTATTTGAAAGTCGGTCGGTAACCCCATCATTTTTGTTAGGCGGTCGGCCATCAACCCAGAACAAGATATTAGGAAGCTCGCTTTAAACCCTTTTTCACCTTGGCGTGTTTTAACCTTAATGTCTACTTGTTCAGTTTTTTCTGCAATACCTATAACTTCAGTATTTAGTTGTATCTCCCCGCCTAATTCTTCAAATGACTGAGCCATTTCGTTTGCTATTTTTGAGTAATCGACGATAGCAGTATCTTTCACGAGAACACCAGCTAGGCCAATGATATTGGGTTCTTTTTCTATCAGTTGTGTTTTATCTAGCCATTCAACATTCAGCTTATTCGTTTTACATTGTTCAAACAGTATTTTCATGCGCTCTAGTTCAAGCAGATTTGTCGCTACAAGGATTTTTCCACACTGTGAATAAGGAATATTTTTCTCTTTGCAAAAATCTAATGTGGCAAGCAAACCTTCACGGCAAAATTGAGATTTTAAACTCCCAGGCGGATAGTAAACACCCGCATGAACCACACCACTGTTATGACCTGTTTGATGTTTAGCGAGTAAGGCTTCTTTCTCGATAAGCAATATAGATTTATTGGGAAGACGTTGCTTTAACTGCCATGCGGTTGATATACCGACAATTCCACCACCAATAATCACGTAGTCATAGCTCATGACTTAACCCCCATCTTCTATCCCTCATAGATTATAGCTCAACGAGTAAAGTGTCCGCGTTGACGTAATAGCTCTCTTTTGAGATTTGGATGATCTTGGAATTTTTCTCTGCCATGTAGCCAGCAATGATTGTGTATAACCACCATTGATCCAATTTCTAATTCAAATGAAAATGCGTTTTTTTCAGCCTCTAAAGACGTCCCCATCTCATAGAGGTATAAGCCCTGCTCCCTATTTTTCGGCTCTGCAAATTGATCAATAAATAGCATATGTGGTTTATTGTCTTTATCTTCTTCAAAAAATATAGGGTGGGACACCTTGGAAGAAACATTTTTACTTTTAGGTGCTCCCCATAATATTGGCTGTTTTGCGATAGGGTGTTGATAAAACTTATCGAGTTCTTGCCAATCATCTATATGAAGTAATGCCGTTTCACCACCTTCCATATTCTGCTCATCCATTTTCATCATAAGAACATAATCGGTTCTTTCGTTAACGTAGGTGCCATCATTGTGTAACTCTAAACGACGATGGGCTTGTCTTAAGTAGCTGTCACTATTGTCTTTATTTTCAACGACAAAGCGTGCATAAAAACTGCCATACATTGAGTCATGATTCGGTAGGCCAATCAGATGAGATATTGCGGTAGAAAATAAGACATAAAAATCCTTTTCTTCATCAGAAGTTTTAAAATCTAGGTTTGTTTTTTCATAATTGATAACAAATGCCGCTTGATCCCTATTTTTAAGAATATCGAGAAGCTTTTCACCCAGCTTGTAGTCGCAAGCATCATCTAAAATATCTGCGATGGTAAAACGTAAAAAGGGTTTATATTCAATAGATTGAACATCCCAGTTACTTGTTACAGCCTCTTTAAAGGTTTTAATTACTTTCGCTGAAAGTGTGATTTGTTGTACACGGCTATTTTCAGCTAAGTGCTTTATTGTGAAGTCGTTTGTCATCGCATCCCTCTCCTAACTAGAACTCAGTTTCATAGTATAGAAGAAATTCTTAATCAGAGGAGTCCTAGAAAGACAGAAAGAAGCAATCATCTCTCGGCCATTACCTCTGCCAAACTCTCTGTTGCGCTATAAAGATCAAACCAATGTTTTTCTAAATTATCACAAGCCGCATCTGTCTTTATCGCTTTATAGTTTTTGCCATCTTGCATTACCAGACCGTCTTTTCTAAGCTTTGTGAGAGCATCAGAAACTTCAAAATTAAACGCTACTCGATAATGTGTTTGCAAGAACTCTTCTACTCTGAGTTTGATTTCAAAACTACTTAAAAATTTACCCCCAGTTTGCAGCAAAATGAAATAGGCGAGGATCGCTTCTTTAATATCTTCATCTTGCGCTTGGTCTAACAAGGTGGAAATCACACCAACGTTGATATCTAAACTATGTGTATACAAGCTACGCGACAACACCATTTTGTAATGATTTTGTTGATACAGAATATTTTTAACTTGGCGACCGAGCACACTACCAAAACCCAGCAATGCGATAATCAAAGTAAGTGGTTTTATTGCTAAAGTGAGTTTTGATAATAGAGCCATTATGCCGCCAACCGTGCCTGCGCCACCCGTTGCCGTTAGCTTAATCTTATCAAGAAGAGTAAAGCGCAGTGTTGAATTGGGGAAGAGCATTTCTAAATCTGAACAAGGAATATCTCTAAACTGGCGTAAAAATATATAGTCATCAGAATTAGTATCTTGCATTAACCGTTGGTGACGACGTAAATACAACCAAAGATTTAAGTGATTCATGCGTTTGTTTTTTAACAGCACTTCAAGCTCTTTTACACCACGAAAACGAAACATCATATTAAGCCTGCGGTAGATAGGTATCTCCACCTCGCGCTTTTTTAAGAAGAGACTTTGCCAGTAGCGTTGCTGGGTTTTTATTAATCCTCTGCCCCGTGCATAAATTAGCACTTGTTGGTAATCATCCAACTCTACACCTATTGATAAGCCACGCGTCATCTCATTATTTAATGCTTGATTAATTTGATCTTCATCCAGCTCCTCGTAGTTTGCTTTTTGCAACAGTGCTGACATTTCGCTAAAAAGTTTTTTTTGCAGACATTGCTTTTCATCACTTGTCCAACTGCGCTTTGTGACAACATCTTTATCAGGGTTAAATGGTCGATAGGCTGTTTTTAATGAAAGATAATAACGATGATAACGCGCGTGATATATCGTCTGCAATACTTCAATAAGCGTGCGAAGTTGCTTGATTGTTGGCTGGTCTAATTTCGGGTGTAGCTTATTAGACCTGCCCTCACCTGACTGCGTGATAATCGTCTTGATCAATTCTCTGCGTGAAACAGGGATGAAGTTTTTATCCGCTATATCTGGATGTAGGTGAATGGTTTTACTGCGCATTTATTATATCTGAAATTAAAATAAGTTATATTAGGTGAGTATACCTTCCAATTTTCATAGTCTGTATAAAAATAATTCCCTACCCATTCTGAGACATTTCCAAAGTAAAACCAACTCCACTACAATCCTATCTAAGAAGCTTTGATCATTAAGGAAAGACTGATTAAGTCGATTAAAGAATAGCGCAGAAAAATTTGTCGCTATTTTTCACGAAGTGAGACGTAATAGTCATTCTATTACGCTGATCTTCGTGGAAAATAGCGGCGAATTTGGCAAGCTAAATATAATTGGAATTATTCTGTCTTTCCTTAAGCAAAGTATTCTAAGCCAAGGGGTGGTACAGAACATTTCTATTTAAAGAAATATTCTAAAGCCTGAGACTCTAATTTCGATTAGTAAACCCTTATAACCTGATCTGGATAATACCAGCGTAGGGATGGGCGAATCTCAATCTCACACCTCTCATTGTGTGCTTGCGTGTTTCCTATCCTTGCATTTTTTCATACAAGAAATTATTTCAAAGTCTAAGGAAAAACAATGCAAGCCAATTCAACCAATTTATTAAAAATCACACTATCAGCCTCCCTGCTCGTTTTGAGTGCGCTTAGCCAGGCCGAAGAGCTAGAACTTCACATCACTGCAGATTTTAGAGCTAAGACGCTTGAAGATAGTACTGTGAGTGTAACCGCCGTACCCAAAAAAGTTATAAAAGAACGTGGCGCTTCTCATATTGAAGAGGTATTAAATATTGCGCCAAATGTCAATATGTCTAGCGGTGGATCACGCGCTAAATACTTTCAAATTCGTGGTATTGGTGAGCGCAGCCAATTTATCGAACCCAAAAATCCTTCCGTAGGACTTTATATTGATAATATGGAATTCAGTCGTAGCGGTGGTTCTGCCACATTATTTGATGTTGACCAAATTGAAGTGGTTCGTGGCCCACAAGGCACAAAATATGGATCAAATGCACTAGCAGGTATTATCAAACTTAGCACAACAGAACCTAGCAACGAGCGCAAAGGTCGTATTGAATCAACCATTGGCACTTATGGACAAAAGAGCTTAGGTGTTGCTGTTGGTGGCTCCCTAGTTAAAGATAAGCTACTAGGTCGTTTTTCACTTCATAGCAACAAAGCTAATGGAACAATGAGTAATAAGTTTCTCAACCGAGATGACACCAATGGGCGAGATGAGCTAACGCTACGCGGGCATTTAAAGTGGCTGGCTAATGATGATTTAACCGTGCGCTTACGCTATTTACACCTTAATCTTGATAATGGCTACGATGCTTTCAGTTTAGAAAACACACGCGACACATACAGCGATCAGCCAGGTAGTGACAAACAAAAAACCAATGCCGTTTCTATTAATACACAATGGAATATGAACCCTGCAGCAAAACTAAAAACAGATATCAGCTACTCAAAAACCAATACCGATTATAGCTATGATGAAGATTGGTCATATGTGGGACAATTTGATGACAGCCTTTACCCCTATAGTTCATTTGATCAATATTTGCGTAAACGCAACAATAAATCTTTTGAAACGAAATTAATCTCAAAAAGAGATGGTCGCATCTTTAAAGGTAAAACAGATTGGCTTGTAGGCCTAAGCCATGTCGAAAAATCTGAAGCGCTAACGCGTAAATACACCTACTTAGCTAAGGATTTTACCAGCCAGTATGATACAAAAAGCACAGCAGTATTTGGTCAACTAGAGTCCAAAATGAACAATAAACTAAACCTTATCACCGGTTTACGTGTCGAAAAATGGCAAGCAGATTACAGTGACTCTGATGGTAATAATCGCCCCTACAACGAAACGCTATTCGGTGGAAAAGTAGGTGTTGAATATGATATGAGCTACGATCATCTACTACACGCCAGTGTATCTCGTGGCTACAAGGCTGGCGGTATAAACACTAACAGCACCCTGCCCCAAGATAAATTAGACTATGGCACAGAGTATCAATGGAATTTTGAAGTGGGTATTAATTCATCATTTAAAGATGATGCCTTAAAAACACGTCTTTCTGCTTTTTATGCTGACCGCAAAGATCAGCATTTAAAAACATCCGTCTCTGTTACCCGTTCTGATGGTAGCTCAGAATTTATCGAGTACTTTAAAAATGCCTCAGCAGGAAAAAACATCGGTTTAGAGGCAGAATTAGATTGGAAACTTAACGATAAATGGACGATGAAATCATCACTCGGCTTATTGCAAGCAACCTTCAATAGTAATGAGTTAAATGGTCGTGACCAAGCCCACGCACCTAATTATCAATATTCACTGGGTGCGGAATATACCGTTTCTGATAATTTAAAAGCAGGTATGAGCATCGAAGGCAAAGATGGATTCTACTTCTCAGATAGTCATAACGAAAAAGCCAAAGCCTACAATTTAGTTAATGGCAATTTAAGCTACAAAAAGAAAAAGTGGACAACAACACTCTGGGGAAGAAACTTATTAAACAAAGATTACGATACACGCGGGTTTAGATTCCCTAATAACCCAGGAAAGGGCTATATAGAAGAAACCTACACCCAAAAAGGCGAGCCTCGCACTATTGGATTGACTGTTTCTTATGATTTTTAACCGCACCGCATAAATCTCGAGTAGCTTGCCCCGAGCTGGATACTTCACAATGAGTATTTTTCCATTGTGAAGTATCCAACTAATGGAGAGAGTATTGCCCAATAGAGAAATGAGTCTGTATAACCCATTTTTCAGCTTGTATTTTTCTGTTCAGTAATCGTATTAAAAAGTATCTGCCGTTCTTTATTCAACAGATCAGCAGCTTCATTATCTGTCATTTCCATGACGAATCTATCGGGTATTTCAAACGTTTACTCCTTTTTTAAATAGTTTTCACTTGCAGGTAATGTTCTAGGTTGGTTTAATTACACACATTGATTTGAGAGTTTTCATACTCATTCGGAATTTTATACCCCAAGGTTGAGTGTAACTGTACATAGAGACCTGCATGTAATTTACGTCTTTGTGTCCGTAACACTCAACAATCATCCGAAAAAAGGGTCAGGCTAGATGAAGGTTATCCGCTGGCTAAAAACAAGGAAAAAGCAAAGAAAAACAGGGGAAAATCAGAATCAATGACAGTAACAGGTATCATTCAAACACAACGCATAGCTGAATCTCAATCAGCCGATAAAAAAGCAGTAATCCTCAAAAAGTAATCTTCATAAGACGTCGCTAGATAAGCCGGGCTTGTACAACAAACGGTTCAGCTCGTGGATTCTCGCTGAGCTCGAATCACGATCTAACCTTATTCATTATGCTTTTATTTTAGCTTTCTAAATTCAAATACATAATTGGATTTGAATTACCTTTGTTAAAAAGATGCTCAACTGATTTTAAAATATATTTTTCCCTAACTTCTTTTGGTGCTAAGTTTCCTACAAACTCATATCTCTTATTAACAATAGGGTCAGATACATCAGGCTTTCTCCACTTATCTGTGTGAGCGGTATTCTCACGAACACTATAAGTTGTTCCAGCTTTAAACCAAGAAGCTATTTCATAAACCTCTTGGATAATTCCTTCGTAAACTGAAAAAGCGTATTTTGCTGATTTTGCATTATCTGGATTTATAACCCAGTGACCACGAGTATAATCGTAAAGCTCCATCGGTGTCATTGAATAGCGAAAAGCCTTATTTATTCTAATTATTATTGAAGGCTCCGTAATATTTACTTTTTGTTTACTGTAAGTGGATTTTACTTGTTCGACGCTCATTCTTCCAAAAACTGCACTTTTAAAACCTTTCTGCTTGTTGAACGAAGCCGCAGTCGTCAATTCCCACTTCATCATCATCATATTGTCGCCAAAGATACTGTCCCATTCACTAAAGGCTTGATTGGTGGTTATCAATATACTGTTTCTTTCATAGCGATGCGCTATCAACTCAAACAGTACTTGGCTTTCATTGTCATTTTTCTTCACATAGCCAATATCATCAAGTATCAGTAGCTTATATTTATCGAGTTTTTTTAGTGCGCCTTCTAGCTCTAGTGCTTCTTTTGCTTTTTGTAGTTGCTGGACTAAGGCGGTACTCGATATAAACTTCACGCGCTTTGATTGTGCGACTAATGCATGACCAATCGCTGCGCCTAGATGTGTTTTACCTAAGCCACTGGCTCCAAAGAGCAGGA
>JALSLX010000128.1 GCA_026988095.1 Thiotrichaceae bacterium | reverse complement strand
TGTATTTGGCTTTTGTGTAGGCTGCAAAGTTCATGCTTTATTAGCAAAAATAGGCATCATTAAAGAAGAATGTGAAGCTTGTAATAATATTGATTGGGATAAAATAGCTGAAAATAATAAACATAAAATTTCTTCATAGTTTGTTGAATGAGTTGTTAAGGAAACACTGATTAAGTCCAATAAAATTCTGCTGGCTTACAAGGTATCAAATCATAACAACGGAGTTGATGCCTTGTAAGCCAGCCCTATGGGGCTTAGCCAAGTTTCCAGAATTTATGGGACTTAATCAGTGTTTCCTTAAAAAGAATGCTCATCATTCTAGTGAATACCAAAGTCCATCTATGAATAAAAGCACTATGATTCCGTGATAGGAATGGCGTCTGCCAGAATGATGACAATAGAGTAAAATATTTCTATAAACCAATAAAACCCCATGGGTTTGAATTTTATTTATTGACAAAATAATACTTTTATTTCAATATATCTGGATATACAGATATGCGAATTAGCAACTATGAATGATTTTTTTAAAGTTCTATCCGACGAAACCAGATTAAGATGCCTCGTTTTAATTCTTGAAAATAAAGAAGTTTGTGTCTGTGAGTTAATACACGCACTGGCATTACCCCAGTCAAAAATTTCTCGTCATCTGTCCATTATTAAACTCAACGGTTTAATTACCCAAAGAAGATCAGGGCAATGGGTTTTATATTCAATAAATCCCAGGTTATCTAATTTTAAAAATAAAATTATCGCTACAGTACTTGATGAACTAAAAAATAACTCTCCCTATACAGAAGACAAAATAAGATTAAGCAATATGCAAGATAGACCCGCTATAACGAAGGAATCTGCAAATGTTTGAGTCACTAGCGAATTGGTTAGTTTTTGACCTTCTCTCTATCGCCAAAGATAGCCAGCTTGGTGGAAGCTTGCAGTTTTTTGTTATGGATATAACAAAAATATTCTTCATGCTTGTTTTGATTATTTATCTAATGGGTTTATTCAGGTCTTTTGTTTCACCTGAAAAAGTCCGAAGCTATATCCAAGGTAAATCTAAATTTACCGCTAGGATTATGGCAATACTTCTTGGTGCGGTTACGCCATTTTGCTCATGCTCATCTGTTCCATTATTTATAGGTTTTGTTGAAGCAGGAATTCCACTAGGTGTTACCTTTTCATTTTTAATTGCCAGCCCAATGATAAATGAGATTGCTGTTGTGATGTTAATAGGGATTGTTGGTTGGAAAATCGCCATTCTTTATGTGTTATCAGGTCTCGTTGTTGCATTTGTCGGTGGCATGATCATAGAAAGATTCAAACCCGAGAGATGGGTTGAAGACTACGTTTGGAAAATCCAAATGGGTCAAGCACCAACGATAGAAGCTGATAACTCATTAAATGCAAGACATCGCTATGCCTACGCTGAAGTAAAAGAAATCGTAGGACGCATCTGGAAATGGGTAATTTTAGGCGTCGGTTTAGGCGCTCTCTTCCACGGTTACTTCCCAGAAGAATGGGCAACGAGTCTAAGTGATAAAAATAATTTCTTGGCTGTCCCAATGTCAGTATTAATTGGCGTACCACTTTACTCTAACGCCGTTGGTGTCATCCCTTTAGCAGAGGCAATGCTACTAAAAGGTGTAGCAATTGGTACAACACTCGCATTTATGATGAGCATCGCGGCTATTTCATTACCTGAAATAATGATCCTGAGAAAAGTTATCAAGTGGCAGGCATTAGCGCTTTTCACTGCAATTGTCACCGTCTCCATAATTTTTGTAGGCTGGTTTTTTAATATTATTACGTAAATAAAATAGAAGGTAGATAAGTATGATTGAAGTTAAAGTATTAGGCTCAGGTTGTGCCAACTGTGAAACAACAATGAAGCTAATTGAAGATGTTACCAGTGAAAATGGTATCGCCATTAATTTAGAAAAGGTAGAAGATATGGCAGAAATCATGTCTTACGGCATTATGTCGACACCTGGTGTTCTAGTGGATGGAAAAATTGCTCATGCTGGTGGGATTCCTGATAAAAAAACAATCTTAGGCTGGTTTTCATCATCATGCTGTCCTGCAGATGATAATTGTTGTTAAACTTTTATAAAAAACTATCACAATTAAGCTTTAAGCTTAAATTAACAACCACCCCCCCTGTTTTTCGATGTTTTGTACGTTTTCTGATGTTTATTTGGTACAAATCATCGAAAAACAGGGGGGGTGGTCTGTAAAAATTAGCTAATTTCATCAAAAATATTAGGCTAATGATTCTATTAAGTTTAATATTACTCGTTTAGTTTCTTAAACACTGTAGACACAGATAAAATCCCTATGAAAGTATCTCAATTCCCTATTTCTACCCTTCGTGAAACCCCTGCTGATGCTGAAATCATCAGCCATCAGCTTATGCTTAAGTCTGGCATGATCAGACGCTTAGCCTCTGGCCTCTATACATGGGCGCCGTTTGGTTTAAAGGTATTGCGCAAGGTTGAAGCGATTGTGCGTGAAGAGATGAATCGCGCAGGATGTGTTGAGCTATTAATGCCAACCATACAGCCAAGCGAGTTATGGCAAGAGTCTGGCAGATGGGAGCAATATGGCCCTGAATTACTGCGCATGAAAGATCGTAAAGGTACTGAGTTTTGTTATGGGCCTACACACGAAGAAATCATTACCGACTACGCGCGTAAAGAGCTGAAGTCTTATAAAGATTTACCTGTTACTTACTACCAAGTTCAAACCAAATTCCGTGATGAGGTTCGCCCTCGTTTTGGCGTTATGCGCTCTCGTGAATTTATCATGAAAGATGCTTACTCTTTTCATGCTTCGCAAGAGTCTTTGCAACAAACTTACGATATTATGTTCGATGCTTACAACCGTATCTTTGAACGTTTAGGTATGAAGTTCCGCCCTGTTTTAGCAGATACGGGTTCTATTGGCGGTAGTGCATCGCATGAGTTTCATGTGTTAGCAGATTCTGGTGAAGATGCGATTGCATTCTCAAATGAGAGTGATTACGCCGCTAATGTCGAATTAGCAGAAGCACTAATTCCAGCAGGCGATCGCCCTGCTCCATCACAAGAAATGAAAACAATTGATACACCCAATCAACACACCATTGATGAATTATCAGCGTTTTTAAGCCTTGATCCTAATCAGTCGATTAAGACTTTGATAGTGGCAGGTGAAGATGATGAAAATGGTGACAGCACAGTCGTCGCAATTCTTATGCGAGGTAACGATCAACTTAATGAGCTTAAAGCAGAAAAATTAGCAGGTATCGCATCACCACTTTGTCATGCAACAGAAGATGATTTACTCAAATACACAGGCGCTAACGCTGGCTCAATTGGCCCCGTCGGTTTACAAGAAAAAGGGATTAAGATCTACGCCGACCGTGCCACAAAAAATATGGCTGACTTTGTTTGTGGCGCAAATGAAGATGAAAAACACTTCACCGGCGTAAACTGGGAGCGAGACCTGCCAGAAGCTGAATTTGTTGATGTGCGTAATGTCGTTGAAGGCGACCCAAGCCCTGACGGGAAAGGTACATTGAGTATTTTACGCGGTATTGAAGTCGGTCATATCTTCCAGCTTGGCAAAAAATACTCCGAAGCAATGAATGCCACTGTATTAGGTGAAAACGGCAAGCCCGAAGTAATGACCATGGGTTGTTACGGTATTGGCGTTACCCGCGTCGTTGCCGCCAGCATAGAGCAAAATCATGATGAAAACGGTATCGTCTGGCCAGAAGCATTAGCACCTTTCCAATTAAGCATTGTACCCATCAACTACCAAAAATCAGAAGATGTTCGAGAAGCCGCTGATGCACTTTATCAAGCGCTAATTGAAGCAGGCTACGATGTATTGTTGGACGACAGAAAAATGCGTGCTGGTGCAATGTTTGCTGATCATGAGTTAATTGGTATTCCGCACCGCATTGTTATCTCTGACCGTGGATTGAAAGAAAATCAGTTTGAATTTAAATCTCGCACCGATGATGAGGCTACTAATGTTGACAAGGCTTCTGTGATTGATTTTTTGGGTGAGAAGGTTGGCTAATTGGCTTCACTATATCCATCTAAAGTTTACAGCCTAAGATAAAAAGTGCTACTATATGTACATATGTACAATAATATGAGTGATTTTTTATGTATGTCACGATAGACACTTCTGCTTTGATTGCAGTCATTGGAAACGAAGGATCAAAAAAAGAAATAATTAAAATCACAGAGGGTTACTCTCTTTGTGCCCCAAAGTCAGTACATTGGGAGATTGGTAATGCTTTTTCAGCTATGTTTAAAAGACAAAAAATTAGCCTAGCCTTAGCACAACAGGCTTTAGCAGTTTATCGTGACATACCAATTAAATACATAGATGTTCCACTTGAAACAACATTAGATATTTCAGAGTCACAAAATATATATGCCTACGATACTTATCTTATTCAATGTGCTCAACAAACCAGTACTCCGTTACTAACATTGGATAAGGGTTTAAAGACTGCAGCAGAAAAAATGGGTGTTTCTTTATTAGAGGTAGAATCATGAGAGAATATAGCTTTACAGAAGCTCGTCAAAACTTTGCAACCATTCTTGATGAAGCAAAAAAGGATGGTGCTGTTTGCATAAAAAAACGTGATGGTGAGGTTTTTTATATAAAACCTGCTAAACCTAAACGTTCTCCTTTTGATGTAAAAGGTATTAATTTAGGTTTATCTTCTTCTGATATTGTTGATATTGTTCGAGAAGGTAGAGCTAGAGAATATTAATAATACAAAAGTGCGGTAGGTTGGACTGACGATAGGAAACCCAACAAAAACCTCGGCGTTTTTGGCTGAGAAGATGGGTTAAACTACATACCCAGTCTATTTTAAATATATAAGAAAGTCTGATTCTGAAATACTTTATTTCCCAATGAAGATCTTAAAAAGTATTAAACTTTTACTTAAACGAACATCAACTAAAGGCTATTAGTCCTATGAGTAAGTACCCACTATTAAAGTTTTTTGTAAAAGAATACAGAAAAAAAATATCGCGCCAGTTATTTGATAATGCTGAAGGTAAGATAAAGAGAGGCCCTTTCACTAATATGTCTCTTGGTAGCAAAATACATTGGGGAAAAGCTGATGTAGCATCTAAGATCTTTGGGCTTTATGAATCTGAAGTTCTTGATATTATTGAACACAAAAAATATGATTCATTAATCAATCTTGGTGCCGCAGATGGTTACTACCCCATCGGAATGCTTATGCACAACATGGTTAAACATGCATATTGTTTTGAAGAAAACCCATTAGGAAAGAAGTACATAAATGAAAATGCCAAACTAAACAACATCAATAAGGGAATTAGTATTTATGGAAGAGCCGACGAGCAATTTTACAAACAGCTCCCAGAAAACACGACGAAAGAAAATAATTTAATTTTGTGTGATATCGAAGGTGGTGAATTTGATGTGTTTACACCAGATATTATTCAAACATTTAATCAATCTACTTTTATTATAGAAATTCATGATTTTAAATTTGATGATGGAACAATGAAAAGACAAGCTCTTATTGAAAAATTTAACGATTTTGATGTTGAACTCATTCTATCTAAGCCAAAACAATGGTCTGACATTCCTGAGATCACTTCATTGAATGATAATGATAGAGCTCTTGTGTGTTCTGAAGGTCGAAGAGTACTTGGAGAATGGTTGCTAGCTACTCCTCGCTGAATCTTAACAATCTACTAGCTATATACTCTTAACTCCTTTGGTTTCATCTTCAACCAAAAAACACTCAACAAAATAATCAAAATAAACGGTAACGCACCATAGTTAACCATCTCCCATCCCAGTTTGTGTTGTAACATTCCTGCCGATAATGATGCGATTGTCACCAAGGTAAACACCGCAAAGTCATTAAAGCCCTGTGCTTTGGCTTTTTCTTCCTGTCGATAGGTTTGAGTGAGTAGTGCCGTTGCGCCTATAAATAAGAAATTCCAGCTAACACCTAAAGCAACTAAAGCCGTCCAGAAATGCCAGACTGTAACCCCCGTTAAATTAATAACAACGCTAACTATTGCTAATAATGCTCCCACTATAATCACGTTTAAAACCCCAAACCGCTGAATAATATTACCGGTAAAAAACGAGGGAGCAAACATCGCCAATACATGCCATTGAATGACAAAAGCAGTATCACTAAAAGCATGGTTATGATGATTCATAGCAAGAGGAGTAGCTGTCATTAAGTAAGACATTGTGGCATAACCCAACATACCGCAAATGACCGC
This sequence comes from Thiotrichaceae bacterium, assembly GCA_026988095.1. Lineage (GTDB taxonomy): Bacteria > Pseudomonadota > Gammaproteobacteria > Thiotrichales > Thiotrichaceae > Cocleimonas. The sequence continues at coordinate 1,859 of JALSLX010000128.1, read as the reverse complement.
TACGGTGTATGTTGGCTGACTAGCTATAGTTTTTAAAGGGCGTGGGGTAATCTTTTCAGACTTTGATGATATTGCATCTGGAAATTTGAGAAAACTAACAACAATAAACACGAGAACATAAATGATTGTCGCGTAAATAAAACCACCTGCAAACGGCTCTTCAGGAAACATACTGCGACCAAAGTTTGCTAAATTGGGCCCTACAAAAGCGGCAATTACTCCACCCACCATCACATAAGATATCGCTTTGGGTCGATTCTCTTCACTCACCATGTCGACCGCAGCAAAACGATAATAAATACCAAAGCCATTAAAGATACCAATCAAAAATGAGCCAACTGCAAATAACCAAAAGAGATTATTAAAGACAGAATAAACCAATAATGACGCGCCAATGATGCCAAACAAAGAACCGATCAAAAAACCTTGTTTACGCCCTAGTCTCCCCATTAACATGGATGCTGGCATACTGGTCAGCATCAAACCAAAAAACTGTAATGAAAGTGGCAATGTCACCAGAGATTTATCGGGTGTCAGCGTTAAACAGACTAATGATGAAGCGGTGATAAGCAAACTTGTGCTACTCATCATGAGTGCTTGGCACAATGCCAAGAGGTAAACAGAGAAAGGAATTGATCTAAATGACATTATTTTGAGAATTATTCGTTGATTCAAGTTCAAGAACAATAGTTCCTATGCGATACTACGTCCACCCAAATTTTTAGTATATTTACCCAATCTTCTTAAGGAATAGCCCATGCCCGTTCAACGTGCTTTATTAAGCGTCTCTGACAAAACAGGTTTACTCGATTTTGCTAAACTACTTCACGCTCGTGGAATCGAGCTACTTTCAACAGGTGGTACTGCCAAGCTGTTAAGTGATAATGATGTACCTGTAACCGAAGTTTCTGATTACACGGGCTTTCCTGAAATGATGGATGGGCGTGTGAAAACACTTCATCCTAAAATCCATGGTGGAATTTTAGCTCGCCGTGGTACTGATGATGCGGTGATGGAAGAGCACGATATTCCTGGCATTGACTTGATTATTGTGAATCTGTATCCCTTTGCAGAAACTATCGCTAAAGAAAATTGCACCTTAGAAGATGCGATTGAGAATATTGATATTGGCGGACCAACGATGGTGCGTGCAGCGGCTAAAAATCATGCCCATGTTACTATTGTCGTTAATCCTGTCGATTATAATTTAGTGGAAGAAGAGCTTGGAAATAACAATGGCAGTATTTCTAAAGAATTACGTTTTAAGTTAGCAACCAAAGCCTTCGAACATACCGCACAATACGATGGCATGATTGCTAATTATTTAGGAACAATTGTTGAAGGCGGTGGCTTCCCAACAACTTTCAATGCACAATTTAAATTACAACAAACGACTCGTTATGGTGAGAACTCTCATCAAAAAGGCGCGTTTTATGTGTCTGGCAATCAAACTGGCGCTAATATTGCGACTGCTAAACAATTACAAGGCAAAGAGCTTTCCTACAACAATATTGCCGATACTGATGCTGCGCTTGAATGTGTAAAACAATTTGACAACCATCCTGCCTGTGTCATCGTTAAACACGCTAACCCTTGTGGTGTTGCAATAGGTGATGATCTTTTAGATGCGTATGAGCGTGCATTTAAAACTGACCCTGAATCTGCATTTGGTGGCATTATTGCATTCAATCAAAAGCTAACAGGAAAAGTGGCGAAAGCTATTGTCAAAAATCAGTTTGTTGAAGTAATCATTGCCCCAAAAGTTTCTAAGAAAGCCAGTAAGGCTGTTTCTGCCAAACAAAATGTACGCTTATTAGAATGTGGGAAATTTGAACACGCTCAACCACGTTTAGACTATA
>JALSLX010000127.1 GCA_026988095.1 Thiotrichaceae bacterium | reverse complement strand
CAGTTTGTTGAAGTAATCATTGCCCCAAAAGTTTCTAAGAAAGCCAGTAAGGCTGTTTCTGCCAAACAAAATGTACGCTTATTAGAATGTGGGAAATTTGAACACGCTCAACCACGTTTAGACTATAAACGTGTGAATGGTGGCTTATTGGTTCAAGATGCTGATTTAGGTTTGTATGAAAAATTAGAAGTCGTTACCAAGCGTAGCCCAACAGACCAAGAAATGGCGGATCTATTATTTGCATGGAAAATTGCTAAGTTCGTAAAATCAAATGCTATCGTTTATTGTAAAGATAATATGACGATCGGCGTAGGTGCAGGACAAATGAGCCGTATAAATTCAGCCCGTATCGCAGGCATTAAAGCAGAACATGCTGATTTAGAAGTAGCAGGCTCTGTGATGGCATCTGATGCCTTCTTCCCTTTCCGTGATGGTATTGATGCTGCTGCAGAAGCAGGTATTGTTGCGGTGATTCAACCTGGAGGGTCAATGCGTGACAATGAAGTTATTGCGGCGGCTGATGAAGCTGGAATGGCAATGGTTATGACAGGGATGCGTCATTTTAGACATTAAAAAATTCTGAGATAATAAATTAGGCAATAAAAAAGGCAGAGCTTTCGCTCTGCCTTTTTTATTAATTGAAAACTAAGTTCCAATTATTAGAAGCACATTCTATTTATTATGTGTTCCTTCTACAGCAGCTTTCATCTCTGCTTCAACAGCCTCATCAATGTCTAATGCTTCATCGGTATCCAATATCCCCGCATCGGGGTCATTGTAGACCGATATATCCATCTTTCCTTCGCTCTTCGCGACAATAGATGAAACCGTTGCATCACCTGATACGTTAACAGCTGTTCGAATCATATCCATCAAGCGGTCAACACCCAGAATAAGACCAATACCTTCTACAGGTAAGCCTACTTGTGTAAATACCATTGAAAGCATGATTAAGCCAACACCTGGAACACCAGCAGTACCGATTGATGCAAGTACTGACATTAGAATTACAGTTAAGTATCCAGAAACACCAAGTTCCACACCATAAGCATTTGCTATAAACACTGTAGCAACACCTTGCATGATTGCCGTACCATCCATATTGATGGTAGCGCCAAATGGGACAGTGAAAGAGGCAACTGAGTTGTTTACACCAAAACGCTCCGTAACGGTTCTCATTGTTACTGGAATGGTTGCATTTGAACTTGCGGTACTAAAAGCAAAAACTTGTACATTTCTAATCTTCTTTAAGAACATTGCAGGACTTAAACCAGAGAATACTTTTAGTACAATCATTAAGGTGATAAACAAGTGGAACATTAATGCTCCAACCAATACACCCACATATCCTGCTAGTGATTGTAAAAGATCAATTCCTAATATTGAAATCGCTTTAGCAATCAATGCAAATACTGCATACGGTGCAACTGACATAATGATGTTAACCATCTTCATCATTATTTCATTTGCAATCTCAGCACCTTCAACAAAACTTTTTGCTTTTTTTCCTACCATCAACATACTGATTCCTAATAGAATCGAGAAGAAGATTATTGGCAGCATATCGCCATTAGCCATTGAATTTATTGGGTTTTTAGGGATAATATCAATCAATACTTGACTCAGTGGTGGTGATTCTTTACCAGTGAATGCTGCGTTAGTAGCAATATCCATACCTTCGCCAATACCGAAACTAACTGCGATTAAGATTGCTGTAGCAATCGCGATTGCCGTAGTCATCATGTAAAGCGCGAATGATTTACCACCAACACGGCCCAACATTCTGATATCACCGATACCGGTTACACCACAAATAAGTGAAAAGAAAACCAATGGAACAACTAGCATTTTTAAAGCATTAACGAACATCTTTCCAACAACATGGAATAAACCGTTAACAATATACTCATTAATAAACGTACCAGGGGCATTCATCCCTGTGAGGTTGATGACCAGCCCCACGATAATCCCTAGCGCCATGCCTAACAGTACTTTGACCGTTAAGCTCATTTTCTTTGCTTCACTCATACACTATCTCCTTGTTTTAAAAAAATCACAAAAGATGTGCTACATTTATCGTACAGGCTTGATTAATAACAAGTGTTGTAAACAACTGTAGCAAATCTTTGATCAAAGAGTAGACCATGAATATTGATATTTCTCAATTATTTATACTAAACATTAACTTTTTTATGACTGTGTGAAATTACTCCATGAAAAACTCATCGAATAAGCTCTATACAAAAATATTATCATTATTTTTGATTCTTTTCTGTTTCATACCTAGCTATTCACAACCTTTTGCTTTTGATGAAGAATTAATAATCGGCACAAAAATAGCCGAACCTTTTGCAATGAAAGATAAAGATGGTAAATGGTACGGTATCAGTATTGAACTTTGGGAAAAAATTGCAAAAGAACTCGATATTAAATATCAATGGAAAGAATTAGGTTTAAAGCCATTGCTCGACGGCGTTGCTGACTCATCACTAGATGTGGGAATTGCAGCAATCACTATCACAGCACAGCGAGAGTCAAGATTCGATTTTAGCCACTCCTACTATTCGACAGGGCTAAGTATTGTTACACCTAAGAACCTTAATGATGGTTGGAAAAGCGTGCTAAAAGGAATCTTCTCTAGCCAAATGTTATTTATTCTTTTAGCACTCATTGTAATTCTTTTTATTATTGGAACATTAACTTGGCTGGCAGAAAGAAAGAGGAACCCTGAAAATTTTAATCCCAATCCAATTAAGGGTATTCCCGCAGGCATATGGTGGGCAGCGGTTACCATGACTACAGTAGGGTATGGCGACATGACACCTCAAACCATAAGCGGAAGAGTCATCGCCCTGTTTTGGATGTTTGCGTCCCTACTCATGGTATCTGCTGTGATTGCAGGTGTTGCATCAACTTTAACTTTGGCACAAAGCAAACCACTAATTTCTAGCCCTAATGATTTATCCAAAGCACGCATCGCCAGCATTAAAAATTCAAGCAGTGATGCTTACTTAGAACATCGACAATTAAAACGCGACTATTACCCGACCGTTTTAGATGCCTTAAACGCTATTAAAGAAGAAAAGTCAGATGCGATGGTTTACGATGATCCTTTATTAAAATATTTAACTGAACGCCACTTTAAAAATAAATTAATTGTAATTGATAAAATATTTAAACAACAACAATACGGCATTGCCTTCCCTGAAGGAAGTCCATTACGCGAACCTATAAATCGTGTAATGCTTAGGATAATTCAAAAAGAAGAATGGCAACGTATACTCAAAAGCTATTTAGGACAATAGGCCTAATCACATAAAAATAATGGCGACTTGTTTCTTAACAAGAACTTTGTAAAATGTGCTCTTATTTTTTAATCCCTTTAATAATAAATTGAGTACTTCATGAATTTTATGTCTATTGCTATCGCCCTTCACGTTCTTGCCATTGTTGTTTGGGTGGGTGGAATGTTCTTCGCCCATCAAGTAATGCGCCCTGCCGCAGTTACAGTACTTGAGCCACCCCATCGCTTACGACTATGGGTTGCAGGATTTAAACGCTTCTTCCCTTGGGTTTGGCTTTGTATAGCAACTGTTTTAATCACAGGTTTTTGGATGTTTTTTCAGTTCCCTACACCGCCATTATTTATGCATATCATGCTTGGACTTGGTATCGTGATGATGCTGATTTTCTTCCACGTATTTTTTGCGCCATACAACAAGCTTAAAAAAGCGGTAAAAGAAGAAAACTGGAAAGTTGGTGGTGCGGCTTTAAATCAAATTCGTATGCTGGTTGGAATTAATACTTTGATTGGAGTAATCACAATTCTGGTTGCTATCGCAGGTAAATCTTTCTAGTTTAAATACACGGTCTCCAGCAAAAAAATATAAACTAAACGTCATACTGGTAACTGGTAAATACCAAAATCCATGTTAAGAAAATCTTATCTGGTTGAGATGAATACTGATTGGCATTCGCCAGTATGATGATATTGTTATTTCTTTCTAGGATTTTTACCCTTATAGCCACCACTACGTGGCTTACCTTTGAAGTTATTTCCACCTTTATTGTTACTATTATTAGGACGATGTGGCACACGGTCACGGGTAATTCTCTTTCGTGGTTTTACATCATCGAGTAATAAATCTGATGTAACACTCTCCATAGGAACTCGCATACCAATGTAAGTTTCAATTTCTGGCAAATAGAACGCCGTATCTTCACACGCAAAGCTGTGAGCCTCACCCGATGCACCTGCACGAGCTGTACGCCCTATTCTGTGTACATAATCTTCTGCAACTTGAGGTAAGTCATAATTAAAGACGTGTGATACGTCGTCGATGTGTAAACCACGCGCTGCCACATCAGTTGCTATTAATACTTGATGTTTCCCGCTGGCAAATTCTTTTAACAAACTTTGGCGTTTGTTTTGGCGAACGTCACCTGAAATCATCACGGCTTTTATATCATTGCCACGCATGAAGTCATCTATTGTTTCTGCGTTACGTTTTGTGTTTACAAATACGATTGCTCGTGTGGGTTTTAGTTTGTCTATGAGCCCCAGCAGTAAGGGTATTTTTTCATCATTTGCAGGATAGTATACAGCCTGTGCGATCTTTTTAGTGTTAACAGCTTCTGCTTTGATTTCAACTTTTTCAGGTTGATTCATGTGCTCGTAAGATAGCTCCATCACGCGGTGTGATAGTGTTGCCGAGAACATCATGCTTAGACGTTTTTCTGGTTTTGGCAGGCGATGCAGTAAAAAGCGAATATCTTGTATGAAACCTAAATCCAGCATTCTATCAGCTTCATCTAATACTAAGCCCTGACATTCATGCAGGTTGAAAACTTTCTTCTTCCAAAAATCAATAATTCTACCGGGTGTACCGATAAGAATATCAGCACCTTGTTCTATGTGTTTTTGTTGTTGTTCATAGCCTGTTCCACCATAGGCTAGTGCTACTTTAAGCCCTGTATTTTTGCCGAGCACTTCGGCATCTTTTGCAATTTGAATGGCTAGCTCACGCGTTGGTGCCATCATAATAAAACGCACTTGTGCTTGGTTACGATTATTCCTATTTGGTTTCGGATTTTTCATTAAATGCTGAAAGGCAGCTAATAAAAAAGCGATTGTCTTACCCGTGCCTGTTTGTGCTTGTCCAGCAATATCTTTGCCTTGTAAGCTTAATTTTAAACTCTCGGCTTGTATTGGCGTGCAATATTCAAAACCTGCTTCTGCAACAGCAGATTGAATTTCAGGTAATAGCGGTAGATCAGAAAATTTTGTTTTACTTAGATGAGTTGTATCCATTTATTATTTTTCCTTTGAGGAGAGACTGATTAAGTCGATTAGAATTTAGCGCAGAAAAATATGTCGCTATTTTTCATGAAGCTCAGCGCAATAGTCATTCTATAACGCTGAGCTTCGTGGGAAATATCGGCTGATTTGGCAAGCTAAAGCTAATTGGACTTGATCAGTTTCTCCTTAAGTTGATGCTTGAGTTACGCAAGCCAACTTAGCTGCATCGCTTCTAGCACGGGTTTCGTCGCGGGCATTTTTCCGCGCCAGATTGAGAAGGACTCTGCGGCTTGCTCAACCAACATCCCCAGTCCATTCATTACTTTAACAGCTCCGTTATCATCACACCAAAATTCAAATGCGGTGGGTCTGCCTCCGTACATCATATCATAACAATGCACACCATCGGCTAAACAGCTTTGTGGGATTGGGGGCATGATACCTTGTAGGCTTGCGGCGGTTCCGTTGATGATTAAATCGTATTCGCCATCACCGTGGTCAATAATATCTTTAAAACCACCCCCTGATAATTCGCAGTTTTCTTTTAAATCTTGCATATCATTGGCTAACTCAATCGCACGTTCTGGAGTGCGGTTAGCTATAAATATTTGCGCGGGCATTTGCATTAGTAGCGGTTGCAATACGCCACGCACCGCACCACCTGCGCCAAGGATTAAAATACGTTTGCCTTGTAATAAGCTTTGATGGTTTTCGACCAAATCACGTACAAGCCCAATGCCATCGGTGTTTGTGCCGTAGATCGTGCCATCTTGATGAAACACTAAGGTATTTACCGCACCTGCGCGTTTAGCATAATCACTCAGCTCATCGGCGAGTTCCCATGCTTTTTGTTTGAAGGGCACGGTGACATTTAAGCCCATTCCACCACCTTTACGGAAAGCTTCTACGGTTTCTTCAAACTCGTCGATCGGTGAAAGCAATGCTTCGTACATGATTTCATCTTCTGCTTGCTGTGCAAACATATGGTGAATCTCTGGAGACTTGCTGTGGTTGATTGGGTTGCCAATTACTGCGTATTTATCCATTGTTTTTCATTTATCCTGCAAAATTTGTATGTTTACATTTTTTATATACCACCCCCCCTGTTTTTCGATGATTTGTATTATTTATACTCATGATTTAAACACAAATCATCGAAAAACAGGGGGGGTGGATAAGAGAAAAGGGGTATTTTAGAAATATTTAGATTAAAAACTCACTCTGAAAGCCATTGTGCGACTGTTTTTGCATAGTAAGTCAGAATTCCATCCGCGCCCGCGCGTTTCATACCCACTAATGCTTCCATCACAACGGCTTTTTCATCTAACCAACCGTTCTGTGATGCCGCTTTTATCATGGCGTATTCGCCACTGACTTGATAGACATAGGTAGGTGCTTTAAATTCATCTTTAATGCGTCTTACTATATCTAAGTAAGGCATACCTGGTTTTATCATTACCATGTCTGCGCCTTCTTGTAGATCTAACGCTACCTCATAAAGGGCTTCATCACTGTTTGCGGGGTCTTGTTGATAACTGTATTTGTTACCACTGCCTATATTTCCCGCAGAGCCAACTGCATCTCTAAAAGGGCCATAAAAGCTGGAAGCATATTTTGCTGAATACGCGAGGATGCGGGTATTGGTATGCCCTGCTTTTTCAAGTGCGGCGCGGATTGAGCCTATACGTCCATCCATCATATCTGACGGTGCAACCACATCAGCGCCCGCATCGGCATGAGAAACGGCTTGTTTGACTAAGACTTCGACCGTTTCATCATTGATAATATAGCCTGCATCATTCATCAAACCATCTTGACCGTGTGATGTGAAAGGGTCGAGTGCAACATCTGTAATCACGCCGAGTTCTGGCACAGCTTGTTTTATGGCGCGCACTGCACGTTGGGCTAAACCTTCTGGGTTATAGGCTTCTTCGGCTAAATCAGATTTTTTAGCTTCACCTACAACTGGAAACAATGCCATTGCAGGTACACCTAACGCAGCAACTTCAATAGCTTCTTTCACTAAAAGATCAATCGTTAGGCGCTCAACTCCTGGCATTGAGGCTATTTCTTCTCGTTTGTTTTCACCTTCAATAACAAACACCGGAAAAATTAAATCATTCACCGTTAAAATATTTTCACGCATTAAACGTCGCGAAAAATCATCACGGCGCATTCTACGCATTCGAGAGTTTGGAAATGATCCTGTAGTGATTGGCATGAGTATTCTCTAATCTTTTAAACGACTAGGGATTAAGCCATACCTTGTGTTGCTTGTCATTTCATCTTTTTTATCTAAACTTTTTTATTTAAAGAGGCTCTGAACAACATAGTTGAATTCTGCGAGTTTACAAGACGTCAGTCCTAGGCGTATTTTTGAGAATGGTTGCTCCCTTCGCAAACAACAACAGAATTGATGCCTTGTAAACTCGCCCTACGGGGCAACGCCAGAACTCAGCTAGGTTATATTCAGAGCTTCCTTATACAACGGTAAATTGACCCATCATGCCTAAATCTTCATGCTCTAAAAGATGACAATGGTACATGTATGGGCTATTCGCATCCGTAAAGTCTGTCATTCGAACGATAAACTTAACACTTTCCCCTGCGGGTAAGAATACCGTATCTTTGTATCCACGCTCATTGTCAGCGACGCTCGCTGCACTTCCATTACGTTCAATAATTTGAAAGTAAGTCGCATGAATATGGAAATTATGTACCATTCCCATTGTATTTTTTACTTCCCATATTTCAATATCATTAACAGGTACAACTTCATTAATGACGGACATATCCATTGATTTGTTATTAATCGTTAAGTTGCCTTGTCTACCAGATAGGATAAATTGGCGTGTATTCACTGCATCGGCGGGGTTTAACTGAGCTAAAGTCGTTAGTTGTTGAGGTAAGTCTGTAACCTTTGTAGCGACACTTTTAATATTTATTTTACAAACTTCTTTGCCGCTATCTAGATCTACAAATAGATCATTACCGCCAAGTGTATCTGTGAAATCAATGACTATTTCAGCCCGTTCCGCAGGGCTTAGACGCAATTGGGTGAGTTCGACAGGCGCTTCTAAAAAAGAATTATCAGTGGCTATTTGTTTAAATGCTTTCCCTGATTTTAAAGCAAAATTATAAACACGAGAATTTGAACCATTTAAAATTCTAAAACGGATTTGTTTCGCTTCAACATCAATAAACGGTTTAATCACGCCATTAGCAAGCAGTGTATCTCCTTTCCATCCATGCATTTTCTCTCTTTGAGTTGGGCTATAGTCAAAAGAACCATCATCATTAAAACTACGGTCTTGGACAATTAATGGAATATCATCAATACCGTATCTGTTTGGTAAATCTAACTGTTGGCTTTTAGCATCGTCTATAATGATTAAACCTGTTAAACCATTTATTACATGCTCAGCTGTTTTCCCCATTAAATGAGGGTGATACCAGTTAGTACAGGCATGTTGATTAACTTTATATACGCTACTCCATGTTTCTCCAACATTTATTACTTGATGAGCACCGCCATCCATTATGGCAGGCACATGCATTCCGTGGCCATGCATTGTGGTTTTTTCGGGTAATTTATTAGTAAAGTTAATACTTACATTTGAACCATTTTCTAACCGCAAAGTTGGTCCTAAATAAGAACCATTAACGCCCCATGTCTCCGTACTTGCATTACTTAAAAAATTACTAGTCCCTGTTTGTATCTCTAGATCATAGTGAACACGACCATCTTTCAATGTACCTTTTAGTTCTGCAGGAATGATAAGTGCTTGTGAGTATTCATCATTAGAATTAGTTGTACCTCCAGTTGCTGATGTAGAACTTCCACCACACCCTGTTAAAACTAATGCGCTAGCAATTGAACTTCCTAAAAACTGTCTTCTATCCACAATATACTCTCTTATTAAATACGATTGATGAATCGTAACATACCTAATTTCTTTATACGATTGATAGTAATAAAACTAGTGAGAAGCTAAAAACTATCGTACAAATCATCGAAAAACAGGGGGGGTGGCATATAAAAAAACCTGTATAATTCCTTTTTTTTAAATCCATACTGCTTATGTTACTTTTTATTGCTGCTATTCTTGTCGGCTTAACTTTACTCATCTGGAGTGCTGATCTTTTTATAGATGGCGCTTCAAGTATAGCCAGTAACTTGGGTGTATCACCTCTCATTGTCGGTATCGTCATTATTGGTTTAGGTACTTCTGCGCCTGAAATGTTGGTATCGGGTGTTGCAGCTTTTCAGGGTAATCCTGCTTTAGGTATTGGTAATGCCATTGGGTCTAATATTACCAATATCACCTTGGTGCTTGGTTTTACAGCTATTCTCTATGTTTTACCCGTTAATTCAAGCTTACTAAAAAAAGAGTTACCCTTAGTTTTAGCAACCGCTATTTTAGCTTGGGGTTTACTAGCAGATGGGTATTTCTCTCGTATTGATGGATTAATTCTCATTGCTGCACTTATCATTATTTTTAGCTGGATGATAATTTCTGCGAGAAAAAAAGCAACAGATCATGATCCATTAATTGATGGAACAATTGAAGACATACCTGAAAAGCTAGAAAAGAATAAAGCGATTCTTTGGACTATCGGCGGTTTAATATTATTGCTCTTAAGTTCTAAAATACTAGTTTGGGGTGCATCCAATATTGCTAGTGAGATGGGCATCAGTGATCTTGTGATTGGTTTAACTATTGTTGCCATTGGTACAAGTTTGCCAGAATTAGCCGCGACTATTAGTAGTGCACGTAAAGGAGAGACCGATTTAGCGGTCGGCAATATTGTTGGCTCTAATCTTTTTAACACCTTAGCGGTGTTGGCTATTCCTGGCTTGATACAACCTTTAGCAGTACCTGATGGTGTGTTAAGTCGTGATATGCCGATTATGGTTGGACTAACCGTATTATTATTACTGTTTAGTTTTGGTTGTTTTAAAAATTCTCGTTTCAAAATTAATCGTGGTAAAGGAATGATTCTCCTCATGGCATTCATCGCTTATGAAGCGCTTATTTTTTATCAAAGTACAGCACAGGGTTAAAAGAACTAATATATGAAAAATGAACACGATTTTATCAGCCTTGCCAATGCTGTGATAGATGCCGAAGTTGATGCAATTAAGGCGATGAAATCCAATATAGATTCTTCCTTTGCTGGCGCATGCAAGGCTATTTTATCCTGCGAAGGACGTGTCATTATTTCGGGTATGGGTAAGTCTGGACATATCAGTAATAAAATTGCGGCAACTTTTGCCAGCACAGGTACACCTGCTTTTTTCGTGCATCCGAGTGAGGCATTGCACGGTGATTTGGGTATGATTACAGGCGACGATGTAGTCATCGCTATTTCAAATTCAGGCACTACTGAAGAAATTATTACCTTAACATCTCTGGTTAAACGCTTAGGCACAGTAATTGTTGGAATGTCTGGAAATACGCAGTCTCCATTGGCCGAGCTCTCTGATTATCACTTAGATATTTCTGTAGAAAAAGAAGCTTGCCCAATGGGATTAGCACCAACTTCCAGCACCACCGTTACACTCGTTATGGGGGACGCATTGGCGGTAGCCTTATTAGAAGCACGAGGGTTTACGCCAGAAGATTTTGCACGCTCCCATCCTGGCGGACGCCTAGGTAAGCGTTTGTTAGTTCATGTTAAAGATATTATGCATAGCAATGATGATCTACCGGTCTGCTCTCCAAATACTTCACTCAAAGATGCGATTTTAGAAATGACTGGGAAAAAACTGGGCGCAACATTAGTGGTTGAAAACGACAACACTTTATTTGGTATTTTCACTGATGGTGATTTACGTCGTTGTTTTGAAGATGGCATTGATATGAAGCACGCTACTATCGGTGATGTTGCACATAAAAATTGTTTTTCAACCAATGCCGATGAACTAGGCATTAATGTTGTAAACCTCATGCAAGAAAAAGAAATCACCGTGCTCCCCGTTATAGATAACACTAACAAAGTACAAGGAATCATACATATGCACGATTTACTTAAAGCAGGTATTGTATAATGATGAAATACAAGAATATGAGCCAAGACCTTATTGATAAGGCTAAAAATGTAAAACTTATAATCTTTGATATAGATGGTGTACTGACAGATGGTAGTCTATTTTTTGATAATCAAGGACAAGAATATAAAGCGTTCAATTCAAAAGATGGTCATGGTATTCGATTACTGTTAGAAAATGAGGTGGAAGTTGCGCTAATCACTGGCAGACAATCAGAGTTAGTCAAACATCGCGCAGAAAACCTACGCATAAACCCTGATTTAATCTATCAAGGCTATCGCGATAAAGTTCCTGCCTTTAATGATCTACTCGAAAAGACAGACTATAAAAGAGAAAATATTGCCTATGTCGGTGATGATGTTATTGACCTACCCATCATGTGCCAGGTTGGTTTCTCTATAGCTGTTGGTGATGCCAATTGGTTCGTAAAAGAGCAAGCCGATTGGACAACAAAATTAGGAGGAGGCAAAGGTGCAGCACGTGAAGTTGCCGAGTTTATTCTTGATGCAAATGAAAAACTAGCTGACTTATATGCAGCCTATACTACGGGTAAAGAGATAAAATAACAGTGAATCGCGGTGGCTTATTATTATTGATTTTGTCTATTGCTATCGCCATTTTAATCACATGGTTAAACGCCACATGGCTGACATTCAAAGGCTATCAACTTACTCAGAAAGAAAAGCAGATAGACTACTATTTGAGTGACTTCACTTTATTAAATACACAGTCTGATGGTCAAATGCGATATTTTGTAACTGCCCAGCACCTCATCCATCAACAATCCACTAATACGAGTGAAATCTTCAAACCCCAGTTACAAGCACGTGATATAGATGGAACAATGCTTATTTTAGAATCAGATAAGGCGGAACAAAATAAAAATGGAGAAATACAACTACTGGGTGATGTGAGCGTAATCAAAAGAAGCTCAAAAGTTGAAGAAAATTTTGAGCTAACTACCCGTGATTTAGTCTACAATCCTAACAAAAAGACGCTATCATCAAAATCAAAAGTACAACTCGATACATATCAAGGTCAGATAACAGGCTCTGGCTTTAGTAGTAAGCTTGATGAACAAGAATTAAGGATACACTCAAATGTACAAATTCAATTCAATCCCGCCAAGTAATTTTATTACTAAAATAATTTCAACGCTGTTGATCCTACTATCAGTATCATATGCTTGTGCGCTTAAAAGTGATGTTGAAAAACCTGTCCATATCGATGCAGATAGTGTCATTTTTAATAAAACCAAGGGTCTTGCAGTTTATGAAGGTCATGTTTCAATTGTTCAAGGCACGTTAAAAATCACAGCGCAACGTATTGAAATTAATGCACCTAATAATGAAATTGAAAGAATAACTGCCAACGGTAAACCTGTAACTTTTCAACAAAAAATGGATGATGGAAAGTTAGCTAAAGGTAGTGCAAATAAATTACTCTTTCTCGTGAAAGAAAAGCGATTACTCATGGATGGTAATGCAGTAATTGCCCAAAGTAATGACAAATTCAGCAGTAATCATATCGAATATTCAACACGCACTGGTGAATTAAAAGCAGGCAAGAATCAAAAGGCAAAAGGTAGTAAAGGTCGCGTTAAAGTTATTTTCTACCCAAGCAATAAAGCTAAATAAGTTCTAAATATTATGGCAGTTATTCGCGCAAAAGATTTACACAAAAGCTATGGCAAACGAGACATACTTAAAGGTATCTCACTGAATATAAACAGTGAGGAAGTTGTTGGCTTGCTTGGCCCAAATGGTGCGGGTAAAACCACCTGTTTTTATATGGTCGTTGGCTTAGTTGCTTGTGACAAAGGATCAGTCACCCTTGAAGATAATGGTAATAAAATTGATCTTACAAAATTACCAATGCATCTACGAGCAAGACATGGCCTAGGCTATCTTGCACAAGAAGCCAGTATTTTCCGTAAGCTTAGTGTTACAGACAATATTTATTCAATCTTAGAAACCCGAAAAGATTTAAACCGTGTATCTCGAAGAGACAAACTTGAAAGCCTCTTAGAAGAGTTTCAAATTACTCATATCCGTGACAGCTTGGGTATTAGTCTTTCAGGTGGTGAACGAAGACGTGTTGAAATTGCACGTGCATTAGCGACCGAACCCTCTTTTATATTGCTCGATGAGCCTTTTGCTGGCGTTGACCCAGTATCGGTTATTGAAATACAGAAGATTATCAGTCATCTAAAAAACCGTGGTATTGGTGTTCTGATCACGGATCACAACGTACGTGAAACCCTTGGTATATGTGATAGAGCTTATGTATTAGGCAATGGCGCCATCATTGCAGAAGGATCACCCTCATCAATTCTTGAAAATAAACAAGTCCGTGAGGTATATCTTGGGGAAGACTTTAAATTATAAATATTTTCATTAACAAGTAACTTTGTAGTATTAAAAACACCCAAGCAAAAACCATACCATCAATCATTTTTTCCTTAAAAAACCTAAATCTCATGCTATGATTATCTAAAGAATAATCTCACTGGGAACAATAAGAAAAAAGGATGATTAAGCAAAGCCTCAATCTGAAACTAGGTCAAAGTTTATCAATGACCCCACAACTGCAACAGGCAATTCGTCTTTTGCAGCTATCATCAGTTGAACTTCAACAAGAAATTCAAGAAATTCTCGAAACCAATCCCCTACTAGAAAGAGCTGATGATTCATCATCAGAGCCTACCAAAACAGAGAATAATTTAGAAAAAAAAGACTCTTCGGAGACGGCTGAAACAAAAACGGCCGATTCAGCTACTGAAACAATTCCAGAAGAAATGACTATAGATGCTGATTGGGATGATGTATATGACCCTGAGTGGAAAGTCTCTAATGGGAGTGATACCAGTTCTTCTGATTTTATAGAGACTATGCATTCTGACCCGCAAGGTTTGCACGATCACTTACTCTGGCAAATTGATATGAGTAACCTAAGTGCAATTGATAAAGAAATTGCACAAATCATCATCGATTATATCGACGATGATGGTTACTTAACCGAGTCACTCGAACAAATCCATCTATCACTAGAAGAATCATTATTCATTGAACTTGATGAAGTTGAAGCAATTCTTACCTATGTCCAAAATTTAGGCCCAGCGGGAATTGCGGCAAGAACTCTCTCAGAATGTCTTTTATTACAATTAGATAACAAATATAGCGACCATCCTTTATATCGAAAAACAGTTCGTTTATTAGACAAAAATCTGGACTTGCTCAAGAAAAAAGATTATACAGGTATTAAAAGAACATTAAGATTGACAACATCCTCTCTTGAAGAGTTGATACAACTGATACGCTCATTGGAGCCAAAACCAGGAAAAATATTCAGTATCGAAACTACTGATTATATAACTCCTGACATATATGTTAAAAAAGTAAATGGACAATGGAAGATATCGCTCAACGGTGAGACCCAACCTAAATTACAAGTAAACGATTACTATGCGGAAATGCTAAACATCAATACTAATAATACCCATACAAACAATAACAACAAAACATCCCCTGCCCTTGCAGGTGAAGCAAACGACTACATCAAAGAAAATCTTCAGCAAGCCAAATGGTTTATCAAAAGTTTAGAAAATCGAAATAGCACCATCGTTAATGTTGCACATGCCATTGTAGGCAGACAACTTGCTTTTTTACAATATGGTGATGAAGCCATGAAACCAATGGTTTTAAAAGATTTAGCCGATCAACTTGGTTTACATGAATCGACTATCTCTCGCGTAACCACACGCAAATATATGCACACCCCTCGTGGCATCTATGAATTCAAACACTTCTTTTCTAGCCATGTCAGTACTGATACGGGTGGAGAATGTTCAGCAACAGCGATTCGTGCAATGATTAAAAAACTTATCAATGATGAAGACCCTGCAAAACCGCTGAGTGATAACAAATTGACGAATCTTCTTAAAGAAAGAGGAATCAATGTAGCAAGGCGCACTGTCGCCAAGTACCGTGAAGCTTTGGCAATACCCTCGTCTCACGATCGAAAAGTATTTGCTTAATGCTCATACTATTAAACCAAAGGAGAAAAGACAGGTATTAGATAAGCTTTAAACAAGTGATCTTCCTGGAAGGGCTTTCAGGGTAAGACTCACACATAACCCAAAGAAAGGAGTAAATAATATGCAATTAGATATTACTGGTCATCACATAGACGTAACCCCACTACTCAATAATTACATAAAAGAGAAAGTTACGCGATTGAAACGTCATTACGACCAAGTACTCAACATCCACGTTATTCTTGAAGTTCAAAAATATAGCCATAAAGCAGAAGCTTCAATAAATGTCAGTGGAAATCATATTTTCGCCGATGCCAAAGGTCACGATATGTATGCTGCTATTGATGCCCTAGCCGATAAGTTAGACAGACAAATACTCAAACACAAAGAGAAGCTACGAAGTCACCATCGACAAGAAGGCAGTCACCGAAACTTCAACATGAATCAAGTAGCCTAAGAAAATTATTTGATGATTAAAGTCTAATACATGAATTGTATTAGACTTAACAATTGGATACCTTATAATCTAAAAATAGATTTAGGTATCCAATTTTTAGAATGTCAAAAACTACTCCCCATCACATTCCTCTTTTAGATCCAGAAAGGATCAAATTCATAAAAAAAATTGAAAGTAAAAAATGTGTTTTCGATAAACTCACAGATTTATTAACCAAAGGTCAAAAAGAAGTCAGTAAAAATCAGGTGTTTGATGCGTTAATTGCACGCGAAAAACTTGGCAACACCACAATTGGAAATGGTATTGCGGTACCCAAAACGCACCTCCCAATCACAAAACCTCGTGCTGCTATTCTTGTTATAAATAAAGGCTTAAAACTCGAAGCTGCAGATAAAAAGGCAATTACACTATTTTTAGCGATTATTATCCCTGATAAGCAACGCAATCAATACAGTTTGATGCTTAACACCTTAAATCAAAAACTTATTTTTAATGGTATACCTGAATGTATTATTGAATCAAAAAACCCCGAACTATTAGCTAAATATTTTGATAATTTATTATATGACGATAGTCAAAACCTCAAAACTGAAGGGGAAAAAACATAAATGCATTTAGTTATTATCAGCGGTATGTCAGGAGCAGGAAAATCCCAAGCCTTACACACCCTAGAAGATCAAGGATATTTTTGCATTGATAATTTGCCATTAGAATTACTTAACAGTGCTTTAAAAACAACTAAATTAGTCGAACATAAAAAAATTGCAATTGGTATCGATGCAAGAAGCGGTAAAAACGTTTTAGAAGAGTTTCCCAAAATAGTTTCACATCTTAAAAATCAGTTTAAAACAGATATTGTCTATTTGTATGCAGGCAAAGCCGTTCTGATTAAACGCTATGATGAAACACGTCGCAAACACCCATTATCAGAAGCTGATACAACACTACGCGATACCATCATCAAAGAATATGAATTGCTCGCTTCCGTACGTGAAATAGCTGACATACAGATTGATACCAGTACGACAGACATCTATGAATTATCCTCACAAATAAAGGAACGCATCTGTGGTACAGAATTACAATCCCTATCGTTGATGTTTCAGTCATTTGGCTTTAAATATGGCACCCCCAGAGATTCAGACTACTTATTTGATGTGCGTTGTTTGCCAAACCCTTATTGGATACCTGAGCTTCGTGGGCATTCAGGCTTAGAAGACAATGTTAAAGAATGGCTCTCCTCCCAAGAGCTAGTCATCAAAATGGAATCGGATTTAACCAACTATCTAGAAAGCTGGATTCCTCATATAATTTCTAGTCAGCGCGCTTATCTAACCATTTCGATTGGTTGTACTGGAGGGCATCATCGCTCCGTCTATCTTACAGAAAAACTTGCGGCTCATTTTAGTAAAATATACACCGATTCAATCATTATTCAGCATAGAGAACTCTCTTAATTCTTTAGAATTTTCTGATAGACTACGCATAGTTTTATCAAGGGCGACTATTAAATCTCAAATGGATAATCAGGTACATCAAAATACAGAGCAACGTCTTGAGCGCTTATCCGATGCTATTGAGACAGGTTCTTTATTACAGTTGCAAAGCATGATTAATACCATGCATCCTGCTGAAATTGCTCATTTACTTGAATCCTCTCCGCCCAGTCGCCGCCGCTTTCTTTGGGAACTTATTGATTCTGAAAATGAAGGTGAAACCCTCATTGAATTGGGTGAAGAAGCCCGTGCCAGCCTCGTGGGGGAAATGGACTCTGATGATTTAATCGAAGCTGTTAAAGACCTCGACATTGATGATATTGCCGATTTTATCCAGAGCCTACCTGATGCACTTATTGAAGAAACACTCGCGGGATTAGGTCGTCAACAACGCCAACGCGTTGAAGCAGTACTCGTCCATGACGAAGATACTGCTGGTGGCATGATGGACACCCAAGTCCTTACAACACGTGCTGGTGTCACGATTGATGTTGTTTTACGCTATTTACGATTGCAAGATGAATTACCCTCGCATTCTGATGCTTTAATTATCATCGATAAATATGATAATTATTTAGGTATTGTTTCTTTATCTGATTTACTAACAAATCAGCCAGACGAAACCATACAAAATATTATTAACAAAGACTTCCCTGCAATTCCTGCTGATATGTCTAGCCGTGAAGTTGCCGCCTTATTTGAAGATCGTGATTTAATCACCGCACCTGTTGTGGATGCATCTGGAAAGCTTCTAGGGCGAATCACCATCGATGATGTTGTGGATGTAATTCGTGATGATGCCGAACATTCAATGATGGGAATGGCGGGTTTAAACGAAGAAGAAGATTTATTCGCCCCCGTATTAACCAGTGTAAAACGACGTGCACTTTGGTTAGGTACAAATTTACTGACAGCATTCTTAGCTGCATGGGTAATAAAACAATTTACTGAAACCCTAGAAGCGGCAATAGCACTAGCTGTTCTCATGAGTATTGTCCCAAGCATGGGTGGCATTGCTGGTAGTCAAACACTCACTTTAGTTATTCGCGGTATAGCCTTAGGACAAGTGGTTAAAAGTAATACAAGATCATTACTCACAAAAGAAATATTACTCGGATTTATTAACGGTATCATTTGGGCGGTAGTGGTTTTTGCAATTTCTGTATTCATATTCCATGATGTTGGTATAGGAATCGTTATGGCGATTGCCATGTTGCTCAATTTATTACTCGCTCCATTAGCTGGAGTGCTTTTGCCGATCGTTTTACGCAAACTAAATATTGATCCAGCCCTAGCAGGAAGCGTTTTACTCACAACAATTACTGATATTGTTGGTTACATGGCAGTTTTAGGACTGGCAGCGTTACTTTTGCCTCATATACGCGCAATTATTTGATTAAACAGTGTGTTTACATTGACACCCCCCTTGTTTTTCGCTGTTTTATACGTACAAAACGTCGAAAAACAAGGGGGGTGGCTAAGAAAATGGCTAAATTAAAGCTAAGAAAGGTCAATATTGATTGAATCTATCACAGCCAAGGGGTTATCAGACTGTGTTATAGGTCGTCCAACAACAATATAACTAACACCTGCACCGTTGGCGTCTGATGGCGTCATTACACGACTCTGATCCCCTATTTCTGCACCTTTTGGGCGAATGCCAGGCGTGACGAGCAAGAATTCTTTGCCCAATTGCTCACGGAGCATTTTAGCTTCTTGGGCTGAACAAACAACCCCATCCAAAAGTGATTCCTTGGTTATCTGTGCGAGGCTTTTAACTTGATCCTGAGGTGATAACATCACATTACTCATTTCAAGTTGCTCTTTGTCCATTGATGTTAACACCGTCACTGCGATCAACTTTGCAGGAGAACGCATATCAAGCAAAGCCTGTTTTGCAGCACGCATCATATTATCACCACCACTAGCATGAACATTCATCATCCACACACCAAGATTTGAAGCACTTCGACATGCAGAAGCAACTGTATTGGGGATATCATGGAATTTCAAATCTAAGAAAACATCGTAGCCCTGATCAACAAGTTGTTTAACAAAATCTGGACCTGATGCAACGAACAATTCAAAACCAACCTTTAATTTGCAAATCTCTGGCGATAAGTTTTCTACAAAGCTTAAAGCTTGTTCGGCTGTTGGATAATCCAAAGCGATAATCAATTTACTAGACATATTTTTCCTTTTAATAAATACAGACTAGTGTCTGCTCAGATTGCTTCTAATTTTTATCAGTACAAGGCGGGAAATTTGAGCTTGCTACTGCAAGTAATGATTTTCCAACGCGGTAATGATGAAAATTAGAAGTGATATGAGTAGACACGGAAATCAAGCGTGATCTATGGTATCCCATTGTTGACAAGCCGGGCAACGCCACAAATAATCATGCATCTTATAACCACAATGCCCACAATTAAATGCTGGTACACCTTTTAAGTAATTTGATAGTGATTTATTCAAAAGATCTAAACCTTGTTCTGCCTCAATACCTTCACTGTATGATTTAATATATTCAGATGTCTTGTAAATAGACTCTATATTAAGTTTTTCAGTCGCTAGTTCACTTTCTATTAATGAGTCAACAGCTTCTGAATTTCCATACTTTTTAGCTAAAGTAATAATTGTTTCAAAAATAGTTTTATTTTTTGACTTTTTGTATAGAGATAATAAATCTTTTTGTAATCCATTGATTTCATTTAGTGCGACAGCAGATTGTTCCGTTTTATCACATAACATACTGAGTAAACGGCTATCTTGTTTAATAGCTTGTAAATATTTTTTTAAAGCTGGCTTATATTTCTTTTGATGAAATTCAATATCCCCCTGCAATGTCATCAAACGTGTTGACTGCTTATAAGTTGACTTCACTTTCGCCAATAAATCATCAACCTCATTCAATTTACCTAGCTGTAATGCCTCTTCTGCTAGTTCACAATAATAATGCGCCACTAGTGACTTACTATTTAATTTTGGAACAGAGCCTCCATTTTTTTTATTTGATTTATCATAGCAAGATACTGCATCAATCGCTTTTTGCCATTCTTGTGTTTGTTCGTAAATAGTACGAAGTGAAGAACAAACTGAGGCTTTTGAAATATATTTATTAGATTGTGTATTAGATAATAACTCTTGAAATACACCTTCGGCTCTATCTAACATACCCGCGGCGTAAAAATCCTCTCCTAAAGAGAACATCGCTTTTTGCTTTTGCTGGGGTTTTAAGTTGGTTCTTGCAATAAGATTTTGATGCACCCGCAACGCACGATCGACCTCGCCACGGTTTCGAAATGAATCACCTAAAAGTTGAAAAGTTTCAGCTGTATATTCATCTATATCAGGATAATTTAGGAATACTTCTAAGGCCTTGTCAGGTTCTTCACTAAGAAGAAAATTAACACCTTTAACAAAGTGTCCAGAAAGTTGTTGCTGCTTACGTTGATTTTTTATTAATTTTCTACGCGAAGCTCTCCAGCCTAAAAAAAAGACTAAAGGTAATAATAATAATAAAATTTCTACCATTTTATATAATCAATGAAGAAGGATGATGGGATGAATTATAAAAACTCAGGTACCTAATATCTAGAATACATAGATTAGAAAATTAATCTTGTATGTTATATCTATCTTTTGATGCATTAATACGCTCACGAAGCTCTTTACCAGGCTTAAAGTGAGGAACATGCTTAGATGCTAGTAAAACCTTTTCACCCGTTTTAGGGTTACGTCCACTTCTTGCTGCTCTATGATGTAATGAGAAACTACCAAACCCACGAATCTCTATTCTTGAGCCTTCTGTTAATGCATCACTCATTTGTTCTAGCAATATTTTTACTGACTCTTCAATATCTTTACTGCTTAAATGACTTTGCTTTCTTGAAAGCATATTGATAATTTCTGATTTAGTCATTCCACCCTCTCTTAAGTTTTCTTATACAAGATTGTAGTACACAAAATCGAATAAGCAACTGAATTTACATAAAAAAAGCCGATTATGCAATAACATAACCGGCTTCTTTAAAACAAAAACTCTTATCTAAAGAAATATAGTCCTTAAGGAGAAGTGAGACGCAATAGAGTGACTCTTACGCCTCACTTCGTGAAAAATAGCGACAAACTTTTCTACGCTAAATTCTAATCGACTTAATCAGTCTCTCCTTAACTAAGAGTAGTGTTTAATTACTTATCAAGCTGCTCTTTGAAAATATCGCCAAGCGTACCTGTAGTTGCAGAACTGCTACCAGAGTATTCTTTCAATACTTCAGCTTCTTCTGCGTAGTCTTTCGCTTTGATAGACAAGTTTATTGCACGAGTCTTACGATCAACACCCATAAACTTCGCTTCAACTTCTTCACCCACTTTCAAGATTGTAGATGCATCTTCAACACGATCACGAGAGATCTCTGACGCACGTAAGATACCTTCGATGTTCTCACCAAGATCAATCTTAGCCATCTTTGCAGTCACTTCAGTAATCGTACCTTTTACGATGCTACCTTTCTCGTTTGCCGCAACAAATAATGAGAATGGATCTTGATCAAGTTGCTTAACGCCAAGAGAAATACGCTCACGCTCAGGGTCAACAGCAAGGATAACCGCTTCAACTTCATCACCCTTCTTGTATTCACGTACAGCTTCTTCACCAGGAACATTCCAAGAGATATCAGATAGATGAACCAATCCGTCGATTCCACCTTCAAGACCAATAAAGATTCCAAAGTCAGTGATTGACTTGATAACACCTTTAACTTGATCGCCTTTTTGTGCAGTTTTAGCAAAATCATCCCAAGGGTTTGATTTACACTGCTTCATACCAAGAGAGATACGACGACGGTCAGCATCAATTTCAAGAATCATGATGTCAACTTCATCACCCAATGTTACAACTTTAGCTGGGTTAACATTCTTGTTAGTCCAATCCATTTCAGATACGTGTACAAGACCTTCAACACCATCTTCGATTTCAACGAAACAACCATAGTCAGTAAGGTTACTAACTTTACCTGTAAGCACAGTGTTTACAGGGTAACGACGTACTAGATCCTGCCATGGATCATCGCCCAACTGTTTAAGACCTAGAGATACACGGCTCTTTTCCTTATCGAACTTAAGAACCATAACATCAATTTCTGACCCAATTTCAAGTACTTCTGAAGGATGCTTAACACGCTTCCAAGCCATATCAGTGATATGTAGTAAACCGTCTATTCCACCAAGGTCGATAAACGCGCCGTAATCGGTAAGGTTCTTAACAACACCTTTGATTTGCTTGCCTTCTTCGATTGACTCAAGTAACTCTTCACGCTCAACACTGTACTCATCTTCAACAACTGCACGACGAGATACAACGACGTTGTTACGCTTTTGATCAAGTTTAATTAGTTTAAATTCTAGCTCTTTTCCTTCAAGGTAAGCTGTGTCACGTACAGGACGCACATCAACTAATGAACCTGGTAGGAATGCACGAATATCGCCAAGCTCAACAGTGAATCCACCTTTAACCTTGCCTGTAATCATACCTGTGATAATTTCATCATTATCGAGTGCTTCTTGAAGAATTTCCCAAGCACGTAAACGACGCGCTTTTTCACGCGATAGTTTAGTCTCACCAAATCCGTCTTCAACACTATCTAAAGCAACTTCAATGACATCGCCAACTTTAGCGATTAATTCACCTGCTTCATTTTTAAATTCTTCTGCTGGGATAACGCCTTCAGATTTAAGGCCAGCACTTACTGTTACAAAATCTGGAGTAACTTCAACGATTGTCGCACTAACAAGAGAACCAGGGGTCATCTCGATATACGTTAGACTTTCTTCAAATAACTCCGCAAAACTTTCACTCATGGTAAAAACCTATTTAATATATATTACGTTAGCAAACCCATGCTATCGGTTAAGTTAAACTTTAAAAACTAGTAAGAGAGAGTCTCTAAGTAGCTTTAAAGTGTTCATTAAACAAATAATTCAAATGCCATAATGAGCAATTGATCAATAACTTTTTTGTTATACAATCACATACTACATATTTTTATAGCGGGTTTTTAAATTATTTATTTTTTGTATAAATTATTTATCTTCTTGATTAATAAGCGCTTTTAACAGCATTCATCACTTTTAAAACAACCTCATCAATAGTGGATTTTCCTGTATCAATAATGATTGCATCATCAGCGGGAACAAGTGGCGCATCCTTACGATTCATATCGCGAGAATCACGTGCCTCTATATCATCAATCAAACCGCGCAGGTTAGCATTTATACCTTGATCTTTCAACTGTTTCAGCCTTCTCTCAGCTCTAATCTCAGCGCCCGCTGTTAAGAATATTTTGACTTTAGCATCAGGGAAAACAACCGTACCCATATCACGACCATCAGCCACCAAACCAGGCAATCCTAAAAACTTTCTTTGACGCTCTAAAAGAGCTCCTCGTACAGGCTTAACGGCAGCAACTTTTGATGCAGCACAACCACAATCTTCTGAACGTATCGCCAAACTAACATCATCCCCCTCTAGTTCAATCGAAACACCACCACCTACACAAGGTTTAAAGCTTACATCAAGCTCTTCTGCTATTTGTGCCAAGCTGTCGTCCGCATCAAAATCAACTCCTTTTTTTTGCGCTGCTAATGCAACTAGGCGATACAGTGCGCCACTATCAAGCATATTCCAGCCAAGCTCTTTTGCAACCCTTTGGGAGATTGTTCCTTTTCCTGAACCTGCAGGACCATCTATCGTTATAACAGGCGGAATTCTTTGTGACATGATTAAATACCTACTATTTTTTATCTGAGTTTATATTGAACATTCTAATATTGAGGATTATGCCCTTTTCTTGTCTTTCTTGACAAAAAATATAAAAAGTCTAAACTATATTAGAATATTCGAACATACTGTTATTGTTATCTGAAAAACTGACCCGAAGGATTAACCCATGAAAAAGATTATTTTATCAATCGCTTTACTATCTGCACCACTCATCACAACTGCTAACAACTTCTCAATGCCTGGCTTTAATAATGGCAACGGATCTACTTGGAATATGCCAAACATGAATTTTGGCAACGCTAATAATGGTTTTAGTAATGGCTCTAACTGGTCTATGCCTACAATGAACTGGGGAAATTCTAATAACACCCCTAATAATGGTAACAATCTTGGTGGCAATAATTGGAATATGCCAACAATGAATTGGGGCAACGGTTATAACAATGGCTCAAGCTGGAACATGCCAAATATGAACTGGGGAAACTCTTTTAACAACAATAGTAACGGATTCAATAACGGGTCAAACTGGACAATACCAACCATGAACTGGGGCAATGGAAACAACAACTATGCACCAAATGTTCAATACCGTGCTCCTGTAATGCCAACTGCACCACACTTTACCCCTAGTGCTCCACGTGCGACGATGCAAACACAAGCTCCTATGACTAAAAAAACTGTTGTAAAAGCTGCTGCTCCAGTGGTAAAGACTACTCCAGAAGCTAAAGGCACAGTGCAAAATGAAATACCAATGCCTTCAGAAGTTAAAGGCGTTATTTTAGCTCCTAAAAATAAAACGATGGGTATTGAAACTACAAAATAGCTCAATACTTTAACTTGAATCTGTGACTTCACTACGGCACAGTACGCAAGTTATTATCCGCATTAAAGTCACGGATTCAGGTTAAAGTTAAAAATAAAAAAGCCCCTGACTGTTTTACAATCAGGGGCTTTTTTATGGATGAATTATAAAAATTATCTTATTTGGGATATTCTCACATACAAATCATCGAAAAAAAGGGGGGGTGGTCAATATAAACAGCATTATTTTAATGCCACCCCCCCTCTTTTTCGATGATTTGTGTTTTAAAAGCTGTTAATTAGCTATATTTCTTCTGTAAATACTTAAAAGCAACCAACAATCCCATTGCCTCACCGCCTTTTGGTCTTCCTGGTCTTTCACGCGTATTCCATGCCATGACATCAAAATGCGCCCAAGGCTTATCGCCATCAACAAATTCATTGAGGTATAAAGCTGCAGTAATTGCACCGCCATAGCCTGTTGGTGTGCTGTTAACTAAATCTGCAACGGGGCTATCTAGCTCATGGCGATATCCTTTGTGCAAAGGTAGCGGCCATACTAATTCGCCTGTGCCTTCTGATGAGGCCTGAATTTCGTTTGAGAGCTGGTTTGAGTTGCTAAACAGCGCCGGAATTTCCGTACCTACCGCGACACGGGCAGCACCTGTCAGTGTCGCAAAGTCTAAAATCAAATCTGGGTTACTTTCACAAGCCAGTGTTAATGCATCGCACAATACTAAGCGCCCTTCTGCATCTGTATTATCAATCTCTACTGTGATATGCGCACGGGTGTCTATAATATCGCCAGGCCTAAACGCATCACCTGAGATAGCATTATCTGCCGCGGCAACTAATACTTGTATTCTCACAGGTAATTTATGGCTCATTATGAGATGTGCTAAGCCTAATACGTGCGCACTTCCACCCATGTCTTTTTTCATATTACGCATAAATTTTGAGGGTTTTAGATCAAGACCTCCTGTATCAAAACATACACCTTTGCCTACCAGTGAGATTAATGGATCATTCTCATTACCCCACTCTAATTTTATTAAACGTGGTGGATGATCGCTGGCACGCCCTACGGCATGAATTGCAGGGTAATTTTCTTCTAGTAATTCGTCACCAACGACTTCGCTAAACTGCGCATTATGTTGCTGTGCTAATTCTTGAGTTAAGGCCGATAAATCTTCTGGCATCATGTGGTTAGCAGGAGTATTGACCAAGTCACGTACTAAAGTGAATGCATCGACATAGGCGTTGATTGTATCCAGTTGTTCTACTGCTACTTTGAGTTGTGGCTTTGGTTTTTGATTTAAAAAGTCTTTTTTGAAAAAATCAAAACTGTATGCACCCAACCCCCAACCAATCATTGCTTGCAACTGTTGCGTATTATCCCAATTGCAATCTAAGTGATATACCGCAACGGGTAATTTTTTAGCTAAGTTTGAGATTGACCAAATAGCCGCTGCGTCATTATCATCATTAACACCACTATCATCATCAAAACCACTAGTGATTTTTTCATGTATACCAAATAAAACCATTGATGTTTTTCCAGCATCATCAGGAACTAAGCAAAAATCATGAGTTTTTGCCTTAAAGTTGCTATTTCGAACCCAGTTGCTTGTAAGTTCTGATTGCCCAGCTAAAAAATCATCCAGACCTGATTTTGTTACAGGAATTAAGGATATGCTCGAACAATCATCCGTGATGTAATTCATAAAAAATTTACTCTAATCATAATAAGGGATAACTCAGCAGCTTTACTCTTAACCATGCTCTTAATCATGAAGTCTTTATCGCTTAAGTTATTTTGAAAACGGGAGTTTACTGTAAATGTGACAGTTTTAATTTTATTATCGCCTTTGGTTAAAAAACGTTGGTAGTTTTGATACGTTTGTTGGTCACTTTCGCTATGTTCATCATCGTTATACCAAAGGGATAAATCTGTTTTAACCGTATCTTTAAAGGTTATTTTAATCTCTGTATTACAGGCATCTTTACAACGTAATTTTACGAGCTTGTCATTTATATCAAATTCAAATTTCGTTGCTTTTCTTGCAAAATATTCATAATCAATGCCATTAGGCATATAGAAATTTTGCCCCCAATACTTCTCGTTTTCAGGCATGAATGTTTTTACCGCTGGAGTACTTTGGCTTACCTCTTTGATCCACCGTCCAAATGATCTAATCGCCACACCATTTTTAGAGCGTTTTACACAGCCCTCATCAGCAAAACTACTTACATTATTTTTTGTTAGATAACGCTCACCTAAAAGAATAAAAACATCAGGTGTATTTCCCATCTGCTTTCCCATTGTCTTGGTCAAATAGCGTAAAAAGTCTTGTGTTTTATAAACAGGGTGCTTCATTTTTTTCATCGAATCACCTGCTATTGAAAAATAATTTCGACGCATCTGTAGAGCACGCAATGAGCTAACAAGAAAACGGTAAGGCTGATTTTCGAGTGGACCATGGGCATCTATCACATAGTCTTTATTGCCATAAAACTCATTTTCAGTACCCCAAAAGCGTCCCTGTATCACATTGGCATAATCCTCATTAAAATCCATTGCACAAGTCCCATCATTTAGTGTGATGAGTTCTACGCCATAGGTTTTATCAACAAAGCGCATCCATTTTTCGACTTCCCCGTCTCGATTACCTAGTTCGGACTTCCAAACATAGTCTGCAATTAACTTAAATTTTTCATTATATGGGTCAGCAATATCAGTCCAAGAAAAACTTGGCCCAATATTAGTGAAAGCAAGCTTACCCTTATATTCGCCAAATGCATTTACATATAGATCAATAATAGCTTTAGTTTGTTGCTCAAAAAGATCGGGAGTAAAAACAAACTTTTTTTCTGCTATCGCTATAGCTTTTGGATACATCCAAAACTCACCCCAACCATCTTTGTTAACGAAATCACAATTCCCTCTATATTCACCATCACCAATACCCAACTGAACACCAATAATACGAGGATCAGCAGCGTAACGTTTAGCAAAATCATTGATAAATGGAGCTAGATTTTCAACATATGCTTTATCCCAAAAAATCAGTGATTTATCATCAGAACTTCTTAGGTTCTTCAATGCCCATCTTGGCGCCTCGCAAACCGAGTTTACCTCTAATCGTATCAATACTTTTTTAGAAGAAACTCTGGCTAAATTATTTTCTAGTTTGGAAAAGTCGTAAACCCCCTGTTTTGGATTCACTTCATCCCAGCGCACAATCATGAAAACATTACGAATGTAATCAATTCCGCGATCATATATATCAATTAAGCCAGAATTTGTTTCAACTTTAGTATTAGCAGGTAGAGACCAATCGAAACCATCGACTGTATAAGCGGGTCTTTTAGGGATAATTTCAAGCAGACTTATATTTTTTTGTATTTTATTTTCAGAATTTGAAGTCTTCTTTTTGAGAGTAGTATTTTCGAGATAGCTATTATTAACAGTATCTAAAGATTTTGCCGTAGAAACAGTGCTCTCATCCCAAAGCTCCGTATAAGATTTGTCGACCAAAAATAAAATAATAGGCACTATAGCGATCAATAGCACAAAAAAAGTTATCAATGTAACTGGGTGTTTTCTCATACTATTTTACGTTGCCTTTGCATACAATGTTTTATGTATCTCATTAAATTCAGGATGTGATCCATTAATCAGCCCACGTCGTATCAATAAATCAATATTCACTAGATTACAATTATCTTTAAAATCATTTGTTGTTTCGGTGATGTACGCCATCTCGTTTAATGATATTAAAATAAATTCATCCACTTCACCGTCTGTATTCTCAGGCACAAAATCTTCTGGTAGATAAAGATCATAGTTAAACAAAGTGTCCACATTCATCCCACGCGATGAAGCACCTCTATAATGCAAAGTGCTAGCTAACTCAGGTGTGCCAATGATTGACTCAGGAATATTGGCTTCTTCAGCTGATTCTTTAATAAGGTTCTCAACCCGCCCTAGCCCTGCAGGTTGGCCACCCGCAACCATTTGGTCTAATTTACCTGGCCAAAATGGTTTATTTTCAGTACGACGTGCAATCCAAATATACGTGCCATCAGGCTTTTCAACCAAGCCATTTGCATGCACGCCATAACCTCGCACACCAAAAAAACTTACCGCGGCTCGCTCCATTAAAAATACAGGCACTTCACCATAGTAATTGTTAACGGCATATAACTCACCCACCCACGAGTCTATTATCCCTTCCTCATGCAACAGCTTAAGTATTGGCGCTATGGCTTTAGTGCGAACCTCTGGAGTTGATAATGTTGGATTTAAAGTAATACCAAAATCACTGAAGTTAAAAACATCTTCCCAACGGGTTAAGTGTTTTGAAAAAACTTTTGTAATCCGACCATATTGTTTTCCAGCAACAATAAAAGGGATAAAATCATCTGACTTATAACGATTGCAGTTTTTAATGTGATCTAAATAGCTCATGGAAGGAATTATATTATATTATTCCTTCACTTACTCCTTTAAAAATGATCACCATACTATGAACCCACTGTACGAGAATAAACATATCCGCATTGAAGTAGAAGTATCCGAAATTCCTTGGCTAAAAATATTTGCACAAGAGCCGTGCAAGGAAATGACTGATTGTCCGACTGAAACCAAACAACAAATCTGGCAGTTATTAAATGTGATTGAAACGGAGATGCTGAGTTATTACAAGCCTGAAAAAATTAATATCGCATCCTTTGCTAACTACGTTCCTCAGGTGCATTGGCATATTATGGCTAGGTTTAAAGAGGATAGTTACTTCCCTGAACCAATGTGGGGGGTAAAACAACGTGAAAGCCAGCTAGAACTACCTTCGATAGATAGTTTTATAAAAAAACTTCTGTTGAGAATAGATAATGAGGTTTAGATCAGTGTTTCCTTAATATTTAGCCGTATGATAACTAAGCTAAAATAATGTTTTAGCCATTACAATGGCATCTTCCCTGCCTTTTTTTGCAGGATAGTAGTCCTTTCTTAAACCAATTTCGTTGTAACCTTCTGAATGGTAAAGATGAATACCCACTTTATTTGATTTTCTTACTTCTAAAATACAATTTTCAGCTTGATGCTGTTTTGCAATCAATTCAGCTTCTGCTAATAGCTTTCTCCCCCAACCTTGGTTTTGATAGTCAGGATAAACACAGATATTGAGAATATGTGCCTCGCCAGCGCCTGTTGATAACATGACGTGACCTGCAAACTTCTCATCAAACTCAAATACCCAGCACGAGAATAAACGTCGATTTCGCAAGCAATCTTCAAAGTTTCCGATTGTCCAAGGATGGGGATAAGAGGCTAGTTCGCCTTGCATAACATTTTCTAAGTCTGCATGAATCATTTTTCGCAGGTATTTTAGTGCGAGTTTATCAGTCATTATTTATTCATAATGATGCCGCATCCGGTGCATCATTTATCAGTTTCATAGCGAGCTTTAAATCTTCCCATGCTTTGCGTTTATCAATTGGCTTACTGAGTAGATGCGTTGGGTAGTAAGTGACAATGATGTCTGTATTTGTTTCGGGGTGCTTTTGTGCTTTTGCACGTAAGCGAGCTAACGGCTCTTTTGACTGTAATACATTTTGTGCTGAAAGTTGCCCAACAATAAGTATAAGTTTGGGATTAACTTGTTTAATTTTCTGGCTTAATATTTGATTTAATTCACCGACTGATTCTGGAACGATTGCTTGCATAGAAGCTTTGATAACATTCACAATATAAGCATCTTTTCGTGGGTTTTCTAGTCCTACAGCGCGTAACATATTCTCTAATAATATGCCTGCATCACCGGAATATGGCTGATGACTACGCTCATCATTTAGTTCAGGGGATTCTCCAATAATCATCCAATCCGCTTGCATACTGCCACAGGCATAAACAAGATGACTTGCGGTGCGTGCTATTTCATTTTGAGTGGGTTTATAATTTTTTGAACTATCAGCTAAGGTTTTTGATTCTGATTGCACAGGTGATGCGGGGTTTTTTGCAGCTGGATTTTGCGTAAGTTGGCGTTGTCTATTAGAAGGTTCACTTTGTTGGCTTAAACTTTGCAGAATACTCACAGCAGAATTTGACGCTGATATTGTTTGTGTTGTTGGTTGGTGCTGTTGAGATTGTGAATAAGCTTGCGCCTGTTCCACATTTGAGCCAGTTGTTAGTTGGGGGTCATCTAAAGCAACCACAATATCGCGGGATACCCAAACAGGTATGCCCATAGCATCGAGATACTTTAGCTGGGAAGGACTCGTCAAAACTTATACACCGTGGTCTTGAGGGTGTTCACGTTCAGTGGCGACCGCCAGTTTGTTCAAAGCATCTAAATACGCATTTGCAGAAGCAATCACGATATCAGGATCAGAACCACTACCATATACTTGGCGCCCTGCTTTCTCAAGCTTTACGCTCACTTCACCCTGAGCATCTGTACCACTGGTAATGGCATTTACCGAATATAGCTCTAGCGTTCCATGATCAGTCACTATTTCTTTAATCGCAGAGAACACAGCATCAACTGATCCACCACCATCGGATTCGGCTGAAACTTCTTCTCCATCAACTTTTAAAGTGACTTTTGCGTGTGGCGTTTCGCCTGTTTCAGAACATACCCATGATGATACAAGGTGAAAACGTGTATGTTCCATTGCGGTTTGCGATTCGTTTGCTATAGCGACTAAATCTTCATCGAAAATTTCATGTTTACGGTCGGCAACGTCTTTAAAACGTGAGAATGCAGCATTTAGAGCTTCTTCACTTTCTAGCTTTATTCCGATTTCCTCTAAACGAGAACGTAATGCGCTACGCCCTGAGTGCTTACCGAGAACAATTTTATTGTCAGACCAACCCACATCCTGAGCTCGCATAATTTCGTAGGTTTCGCGTGATTTTAATACGCCATCTTGGTGGATGCCTGACTCATGTGCAAAAGCATTTGCTCCCACAATCGCTTTATTAGGTTGCACAGGAAAACCTGTCACCGATGATACTAAACGTGATGTTGGGACAATCATGGTGGCATTTATATTGGTATCAATCCCAAAAACATCTTGGCGAGTGCGAATTGCCATCACCACTTCTTCTAGCGAGGCATTACCAGCACGTTCACCCAAACCATTAATGGTACATTCGACTTGGCGTGCACCATTCAAAACTGATGCCAACGAGTTGCCTACCGCAAGCCCTAAGTCATTATGGCAATGCACGGAAAATATAGCTTTATCAGAATTTGGAACTCGCTCGATTAGCTGTTTAATCAATTCTCCAAACTGGTGTGGAATATTATAACCAACAGTGTCTGGAATATTGATAGTGGTTGCCCCTGCATCTATGGTTGCTTCGACCACTCGACATAGAAAGTCTAATTCAGATCGCCCTGCATCTTCTGCTGAAAATTCAACATTATCAGTGAATTGCCGTGCTTTTTTAACTGCTACTACAGCTTGGGTCAACACATCATCAGGTTGCATACGCAACTTCTCTTTCATATGGATTGGCGAAGTTGCAATGAATGTGTGTATACGTGATGAATTGGCCTTTTTTAATGCGTTGCCTGCACATTCGATATCTTTATCTAATGCTCTAGCCAAACCACAAACGGTACTATCTTTTATTGCGCTTGCAACGGCTTTAACCGATTTAAAATCACCAGGGCTAGCAATGGGGAAACCAGCTTCAATTACATCAACCTGCATTTTCTCTAAGTGTTGAGCGATACGTACCTTTTCTTCCAATGTCATAGATGCGCCAGGGCTTTGTTCGCCATCACGCAAGGTTGTATCAAATATGATTAAACGATCGTTAGAAATATTATTGCTCATTAAATTAACTCCATCCTAGAGTAACTATTATAGAGTTTAGATAGCTATAGAGAAAGTCACAGTTATAATTATTTATATTGTCTTCATTCTGATATCTTGGCACAAGATATATGACGCATTAAAAATGTTTGAATTTCCTCTATAATGACTTTCGACATACTCTCATGCAAAGGTCTCAGTACATATGTTTATTTCTCTGCAGAAGTATTTTTCTTTTTCGCTTTTCTTATATCGCGCAAACAATTCAAAGGGCCAGACATCGCGTAGATAAAAAACATGGAAAACAATACCTTAGGTGGATCAACCTGAATAAAAGCAAAGGCCAAAACGATGCCTAGTATTGTTAAATGCGGAACTTTGCTTTTAGCGTCAAAATCCTTGAAACTATGATATTTTACATTGCTAACCATCAACAGACCTGCAGCTACAGTCATTATCAATGCTGGAATCTGAATGGCTTTTCCTGCCACATCCAAATCATTCAACATCCAAATCATACCGACCATAATGCCAGCAGAAGCTGGACTAGGTAGACCTATGAAGTATTTTTTATCGACGTCTTCAATCTGTACATTAAAACGGGCAAGTCGTAATGCAGCGCAAGCCACATAAATAAATGCTGCCATCCAACCAAACTTGCCCCAAGAAACACTAACCTCCCGCATATGAACCAATGCCCATAAATACATGATTAATGCTGGGGCTAAACCAAAGGAAACAAGATCGGACAAACTATCATATTGCTCACCAAACTCTGATTGTGTATTAGTCCAGCGGGCTACACGCCCATCTAACCCATCTAAAATCATCGCAACAAATACAGCTATTGCAGCATTTTCAAATTGTCCGTTAACCCCAGCAAGAATCCCATAAAAACCACTGAACAGTGCGGCTGTGGTTACAAGGTTTGGTAACAAATAAACCCCTTTTCGTGGTGATTTACTATTATTCGTGCTTTTATTGATGCTTTCATTATTTTCAGTCATAGACTCATTTTTACATACTTATACAAAAAATGATAAATTTTAAGCGAAAAAAAACGGGCCGAAGCCCGTTGAATCTGTGATCGCTTAGGCGATTCTTATTGTTGTTAGCGGAGTCTATATTACAGACTGTTAGCTGTCTGAAAGCTGAACCAAGTAAAATTATTATTATTTCTTAGCTTTCAAAGAGGTCTTTACTTTTATTTCATCATATATTTCCTCAAAGTTCCTCATTACATTAAAAATATGCTGAAATAAAGAGATACAATGTAGCCTTTGCTTGCCTTAATATAAAAAAGAACATACTCTGAACCTATGCTAGAAAAACCTAATAACTTCTCCCAAAAATCTATCAGCTGTGAATCTTGTAGTTTAAATAATGTCTGTATTCCTAATGGCCTCTCCCCATCTGAAATAGCTGAACTTGAAATATCCGTAGATAAAACCATTAAAATCAAAAAGAAAGATGCTTTATATCATTCTAAAGATGAAGTGGATGGTATTTATGCCATTAAGTCAGGTGCTATTAAAACCTCTATCTCCAATGAGGACGGCCAAGAGCAAGTTTTAGAATTTCACTTACCTGGGGACTTACTAGGTTTTGATGCTTTTAACAGTGGTATTCACAGTTGTGATGCTACTGCATTGGAGGATACTCTACTGTGTAAAATTGCCATGGAGGATTTTCATGACTTATGTGCTCGTCTTTCTGGAGTCCGTAAAGAGATGATGCATCAAGTAGGCAAAGAAATATCTCACAACCAAAGTTTATTACTTTCTCTCGGTCAACAACAAACTAATGAAAGGTTAGCGACTTTTTTACTAGAGATGTCCTCACACTTCCAGTCTAGAGGGTTTTCTGGGCAAGAGTTCATTCTCCCTATGCCACGTCAAGACTTATCAAACTATCTAGGTATGGCTGTAGAAACACTTAGTAGGATTATCTCACGCATGACTGAAGACGGGCTCATCCAAATGGATCGTCGTTTAGTAATTATCTCTGACATGGAAAAACTTCAAAAATTGGCACATACATCTACATCTTATAAAAAATAGTCAACGCTATATCAGTTACCTTAAAGGAATACTGATAAGTCATGTAAAATCTATATAAACAGCTGATTCTAAAACTATTTAACGCTCTATCTCCACGTGTATATTTGCATTTTAGTGTAAAATAACTATCATCGCGCACTTCTCTAATAACCCCTCCTTAATATGAATACTGAAACTACGAGCACAAAACACCCTGCCAACGTTGGATTATTACAAGACCAAGTTCGTATTGTTGGTCACTTATTAGGAGAAGTACTAAAGGAGCAAGAAGGTGAAAAAGTATTCAATACTGTTGAAAGCTTAAGACAAGGCTATATTAGCCTTCGCCATGAAGATGATGACTCAAAGCGCCAAGCATTGATGGCTACAATAGAATCGCTCAATAACAATAAACTTAGACAAGTCACACGTGCATTTAACGTCTTTTACGTATTATCAAATATTGTAGAAGAAGATTTTTTACACCGCGAGCGTCGCAAGCTTTATCGCTCAGGCGATAATAAATTATGGAAAGGGTCTTTCTTAGGCACAGTAAGCGAGTTAAAAGAATCAGGCTTAAACGCTGATGAAATGCAGAGCATCATTAACGAAATGCGCTACATTCCAGTATTCACAGCCCACCCTACTGAAGCGCGTCGTCGTACAATAATGACTTTACAACGCCGTATATTCTTAATAATTGACCAACTTAATGACAATGACTTAACGGATGAGGAGCGTAGCTCTATTCACCGCCAGCTCAAAGCGCAAATACAAATACTGTGGCGCACTAGCGAAGTTCGTCACAACAAACCTTCGGTTGAAGATGAAGTGCGCTATGGGTTATTTTATTTCCATGCGAGCTTATTTGAAGCGATACCGATGATATATCGTTACTTTGAACGTGCTACCCGCAAAGTTTATAGGAGTGGCGAAATCACTATTCCCAGCATTCTAAAGTTTGGCTCATGGATTGGTGGTGATCGTGATGGAAACCCTTATGTAACCCCTGCTGTAACACGCAATGCGATTCGTTTACATATGCAGGAAGCCTTAAAGGAATATCACAATCGTGTTATTGATCTGCGTAGTTTACTTTCTCACGATCTTGAGTTCATTAAACCTACCGCTGCTTTTCAAGTATCACTAGATAAAGATGAAAAAGAGCTAAATAAACTTGCCTTTAAAAAACAGCCAGAGCTATTTTCCCGCGAGCCTTACCGCCGTAAATTACAGTTTATTGCTTATCGACTAAACTCAACCTTAAAAGCAGTACAAAGCCGCATTAAAGGAAAACCAATTGCTTTGCCTGCTTGTGCTTATAATAGTGTTGATGATTTTTTGGCTGAACTTACTCTGATTCGTGAATCACTCATTAGCCACAATGATAAAGATGTTTCAAAACGTGAACTAAAAGACTTAACACGACTTGTAGAAACTTGTGGTTTTTCACTTTACGAATTGGATATGCGCCAAGAATCTACGGTTCACACCAATGCAGTTGCCGAAGTTTTACAGCAATTTGCACCAAAACTTGATTACAATAGCTTATCAGAAGAAAAGCGAATTAAAGCGCTTGCTGAGCTTATTAGCCGCCCACACCTACCTAAAGCAAACCCTGAATCACTCTATGAAAGTACAATAGAAACGCTTGAGTTATTTGACACAATGGTTGAAATGCGCTCAGAAACAGGTGATAACCTATTTGGTACTTACGTTATTTCAATGACTCACGCTGCCAGCCATGTCATGGAAGTAATGTTCTTAGCAAGACTTGCTGGCTTAGTTGGTACAGACAAGGATGGCAACAAATTTTGCAACATTCAAATATCCCCACTCTTTGAAACCATTGAAGACTTACAACACATTGTCGGCGTACTAACAGACCTCTTCCAAAATACCGAATACATGGCACTGCTAAAAGCTTCAGGCAACTTACAAGAGGTTATGCTGGGGTATTCTGATTCATGCAAAGACGGTGGAATCCTTGCATCACAATGGAATCTCTACAATGCACAACGTCAAGTTATCGAACTTACCAATAAATATGGCGTAAAATGTCGAATGTTCCACGGCCGTGGTGGTACTGTGGGACGTGGTGGCGGACCAACGCATGAAGCTATTATCTCTCAGCCACCTGACACCGTGCATGGTCAAATCAAGTTTACTGAGCAAGGTGAAGTATTATCAAATAAATATGGCAATGTTGAAACAGCTGTTTATGAATTAGGTGTTGGTATTACAGGCTTACTTAAAGCCAGTCAATCCGTTGTAAAGAAACGCGGACAATATGATGAAAGCTACCATAATGCGATGGCATCTATCGCATCAGCAGGTGAGCTTAGCTACCGTGGCTTAACTGATAACACCGTAGGATTCCAAGATTATTTTTACGAAAACACGCCTGTTACTGAAATTGGACAACTCAATATTGGCTCACGACCTTCTCATCGTAAAGTAGACCGTTCTAAGTCTTCTATCCGAGCAATCCCATGGGTATTTGGTTGGGCGCAGGCAAGACACACCCTACCCGCTTGGTATGGAATCGGCTCTGCCTTAGAAAAAATTCGTACTGAAA
>JALSLX010000126.1 GCA_026988095.1 Thiotrichaceae bacterium | reverse complement strand
CTGAAGGGCATCGTCCTTTATGCCAAGACACGGGCATCGTTGTCATATTCTTAAAAATAGGCATGAATGTGCAATGGGCTGATGCCACCATGTCGGTTGAAGATATGGTCAATGAAGGTGTACGACGCGCCTATACCCACCCTGATAATGTTTTGCGTGCCTCGGTTATGGCAGACCCATTAGGCGCGCGAATCAATACTAAAGACAACACACCTGCAATTATTCATACCCAAATCGTACAAGGCGATACGGTTGAAGTACAGCTTGCCGCAAAAGGTGGAGGCTCTGAAAACAAAGCAAAAATGGTGATGTTAAATCCGAGTGATTCTTTGGTCGATTGGGTGGTGAAGACGGTTCCGACAATGGGTGCTGGTTGGTGTCCGCCTGGTGTTTTGGGGATTGGTGTTGGTGGAACGGCAGAGAAAGCAGCAGTGCTGGCAAAAGAATCATTAATGCAAACCATTGATATTCAAGAGTTACGAAAACGTGGCGCACATAAACGTGTTGAAGAGCTACGCTTAGAGATTATGGATAAGGTGAATAATCTTGGCATCGGCGCGCAAGGTTTGGGCGGATTGACCACGGTGCTTGATGTGAAAATCATGGATTATCCAACCCATGCGGCATCGTTGCCCGTGTGTATGATCCCAAATTGTGCGGCAACCCGTCATGCACATTTCACATTAGATGGTTCAGGAGCGGCAATGCTTACGCCACCAGATTTAAGCATCTGGCCAGATATTAGTTATGAAGCTGGTGAAACAGCGCGCCGTGTAAACCTCGATAATCTCAAACCTGATGATATTCAAGATTGGAAAACAGGCGAAGTTTTATTGCTATCGGGCAAAATACTTACAGGCCGTGATGCAGCGCATAAACGCATGGTGAGCATGCTCGATGCTGGCGAAGAGTTGCCAGTGAGCCTAAAAGGTAAATTCATTTATTACGTTGGTCCAGTTGACCCTGTGGGTGATGAGGTCGTTGGTCCTGCAGGCCCAACAACCGCGACACGCATGGATAAATTTACCGAGCAGATATTGGCCGAAACAGGCTTGCTAGGCATGATCGGTAAAGCAGAACGTGGTCCAACAGCAATAGAAGCTATTAAAAAACATAAAAGTGTTTATTTAATGGCCGTGGGTGGCGCGGCGTATTTGGTATCAAAAGCCATTGTCGGTGCAAAAGTCTTAGCCTTTGAAGAGATGGGCATGGAAGCGATTTATGAGTTTGAAGTCAAAGATATGCCCGTGACGGTTGCGGTAGATTCGCGAGGTGAATCGGTACATAAAACAGGGCCAGAAAAATGGCAGAAAATTATTTTTGAGAGTCAGAAAAAGTAGAGTCACATCTAAAGCATAACCATACAAAATAGAATTAACTAGATAACAATATTAATGCTACCAACGCGCCCTTAGCCTCCGCTCAGGGAGCTGCTTCTTAGTAGTTCCCTGAGCGCAAGACCCCCATACTTTTGGAACAATTAACATGAGTGAATACCTATTTTTTATTCCCATAGCGCTGGCATTAGTCATCGGTGTGATAAGCCCAGGCCCCAGTTTTATCTTTGTCGCCCAGGTCGCGATGAGTCAATCACGCTCCCAAGCGATAG
This sequence comes from Thiotrichaceae bacterium, assembly GCA_026988095.1. Classification (GTDB taxonomy): domain Bacteria; phylum Pseudomonadota; class Gammaproteobacteria; order Thiotrichales; family Thiotrichaceae; genus Cocleimonas. The sequence continues at coordinate 11,536 of JALSLX010000126.1, read as the reverse complement.
CAACTTCATTGGGTTTAGGAACAGGCGCAATGATTTTTGCATTGGTTGCCAGTCTAGGCTTATTCTTTGTGCTAGAAACCGTGCCTTGGGTGTATTTAAGTTTAAAAATCATGGGTGGTTTGTATCTATTTTATTTAGCCTATCGGATATGGAACAGTGCCAAGCAAACACTGGACAAATCTGCTGTAGAAATCCCTGATGCTAATATTAGCTTAGTAAAATCCTATATGCTCGGATTGTTCACTCAGCTTAGCAACCCTAAAACAGCCATCGTAATTGGCGGAATATTCATGGCATTTATGCCAGCCAATGTGCCGGCAGTGTCTTATATTTTGTTAGCGGTGATGGCATTTGTGATTGATGCTGGTTGGTATTCAATCGTCTCTATTATGCTATCGACACCAAAAGCTCAGAAGGTCTATTTACGATTTAAAAAATCTATCACGCGTGTGGCAAGTGGTTTGATGGCGGTTTTGGGTGCGAAGTTGATTTTTAATCAGTAGAGCTGTCTATATTATAAAAATACTAAAATTCAAAAAATAAATCCGTCATTACGGTGAAGACCGCAATCTATTTGTGAGCTAGTATAAGTGGTAACCAGAGTGACTGGACTTCGTTGGCATGATTTTGTTTTAAATTGGCGCGATTGCTATTTATCATTTTGTTATAACCTTTAGCTCTGTAGGATGTCCGATCTTTAATTAAATAGTAGGTTGTGTTTTTATGTATAAATCCATTTTTGTATCGGTTCTTTGTCTTTCATTGGTTGCTTGTGGGGGTGATGACGCTAAAGATATGGCTAAAGAAAAAGCTAAATCTGCAGTAGAAGTTGTCACCGAAAAAGCAGGTGTGAGTGAAGATGTATCCGAAAAAATTAACAATATGGCAGATAAAGCCATTGAACATGCAGGGGTGGCGTTTGATAAAAAACAAGCCGTATCTGAAGCAAAACAAATTACAAAAGCGTTTGGTGGCGCATTAAAAGCAAGATTGCAAGCAGCCATGAAAGAAGGTGGACCTGTGAATGCCTTAGATGTTTGTAGTAAAGAGGCTGTTTCTATTACGGCTCAGGTTGCGAAGGAAAAGGGTGCATTAATTAGTCGTGTGAGCCTTAAAAACCGTAATCAAATGAATGTGCCTAACGAGTGGCAAAAAAAGGTTTTAGAAGATTTTGATGCACGTGCCGCAAAAGGTGAAGACATCAAAAAAATGGGTTTTGCTAAGATTGTAGAACATGATGGCAAAAAGCAACTTCGTTTTATGAAAGCATTACCAACGGGTGGTTTGTGTTTAAAATGTCATGGATCAAATATTGAAGCAAATGTACAAGAAAAACTATCTACACTGTATCCAGATGATAAAGCGATTGGCTATGCATTAGGCCAGGTGCGCGGTGCGGTTGTTGTGATTAAAGACTTGAATTAATAGCTTACTTGTATTCATTTTACAAAAGAGGGAGCTTGTGCTCCCTCTTTTGTGTCTGGCTGTTTTTGAACATGTGCTGTTGTATTACAGTTTAACACTAAAGCTCAAGCTGTCTTTCACTAGTAAAAGAATGTATTTGATTATCTAACGGATCTTTAAAGCGGATTGATTTTGCCAAGAGTTGCAAAGGGCTAGAATAATCCTCACCCTTGCACGGCAGTAATTTAGGATAGAAAGGGTCATTCAAAATAGGGAGGCCAATCGACATCATGTGAACGCGCAGTTGGTGCTGTTTACCAGAAACAGGCTTAAGTATATATCTTGCCATATCGCCCTCAACTTCATCAATTGAGATGGCCGTTTCTGAATTTAGTGGTTTATCACTCGTTGCTTGCTCTTCTTTCATAATAAAAAAAGGCTCACTTTTTACAATACGGCTTTTGTGGGTGAGAGGTAGTTCTAAATCATCTGAATAGTTGGCAATCGCTTGGTAAGTCTTATCCACTTGCCGTTTTTGAAAAAGTGATTGATACGCCCCGCGTATTTCAGGGTTGCAGGTAAACATAACAATACCCGCAGTTTCTCTGTCTAGTCGATGAATAGGGCTGATGTCTTCATTTTGATAATGGTGTTTTAAGCGTGCTAACAAACTCTCTTTCACATAGCGACCTGTGGGTGTCACGGGGATAAAGTGGGGTTTATCTACCACGATAATATTATCATCTTTATAGAGTATTTTTTCTTTAAAGGGAATTTCAGGTTCATCGGGAATTTCGCGATAATAGAATAAAAACAGTTCTGATTGATAGGGCGTATTTTTATAAAACGGTTTACCCGTCTCATCAACAATATCACCGCGCAACATTCTTTCTTGAATGATTTCACGGTTGATAAAGGGAAAGCGTTCTTCCAAGAAATCTAAAACAGTTACCCATTCACTATTCTCATCTTTAGGCAACCAGACACGACTGGCTGATACACCATCACGCATAGGCAAGGGAGATTTGAGTTTTTGCTTTTTAGGTCGGCTGGATGTGTTAGGTGTTTTCACGGAGTGCATTTAACCACTCCACCACGCGTTTATCCACCCAGTATTCAACATTGAAAGGGTGTTTTCCTCCAATAAATCCAACGTGTCCACCCGCATCTGAAAGTTCTAGCTCAACGGATGGCGACAACTCCTCTTCACTGGGTACGGTGCGTTCCCACATAAAAGGGTCATCTTTTGAATGCAAGATTAGCGTGGGTTTACGAATATGTTTTAAGAATTGTCGGCTACTGCTTTTCTCATAATATTCATCCGCACTTTTAAAACCATGCAGAGGCGCAGTAATTGTGTCGTCGAAGCTATAAAAGGTATCAAGCTTACACACATCAATTTCATCACCCAATGGGGAGGCTTTCTCTTCAAACTTTTCTTTATATTTCTTTTGGCAGGTTGCGAGTAAATGCTTTTGATAAACGCGTGAAAAACTCTTTTCCAAGCGATCACCGGCATCTTCTAGTTGGAATGGAACCGATACCGCGATGCCTGCCTTTACAGGCACATTCTCACCATGTTCTCCTAGCCACTTGAGAACCACATTGCCACCGAGGGAAAAACCAATAACGGCAAAGACTTCTTGTTTATGCGCATTTTGGATATATTCAACCACGCTACCCAAGTCTTGAGTGTCACCACTATGATAGCCTCGTGGTAAACGGTTCAGCTCATCGCTACAACCACGAAAATGAACAAAGCAAACCCCGTAATCAGCATCGTCTAATTGTTTTATTAATGGTTTAACATAGGGAGATGATAGCGAGCCTTCAAGCCCGTGAAGGATAATAACGATGGGTCTATCTTTCAGCTCAGTGGTGACAATATCTAAGAAGTCCCCATCGGCCAGTTCAAGTCTCTCCGCACTCAATTCAACTTCAGGAATCGACCGAAAAAAGGTAGACCAGAGTGTTTGTAAATGAGGGTTTGATAAGCCCCAAGCAGGTTTGAATTGGCTTTTAATGATTGGCATAGTTTTATAGTTTACCAAATATCGATAGGTTCATTTTGGTCGCATTTTACGCAATCTAAGGTGTGACCAATTTTATCTGCTCTTCCTTGTGCGGTCGTTGTCCAAGGGCGGTTGATAAAGGGTGGATCATGGCGTACGTGTTGACCGTGATGACATTCGAGCTCTGCGACCCAATCATCTTCTTCATCTTTATGGAAACCTGTTATTTTCGATTGCATTTAAGAAGGATAGCAGACAGCGGTATGTTTCTGAGCTAAAAATCATACAAAACGTCGAAAAAAGGGGGGGGTGGCTTATATTATTATGATAATCTCACGTTTTTTGTAATCCAAGCCTTTATCATGACAGTTAGAACACGTTTTGCCCCAAGCCCTACAGGTTATCTTCACATTGGTGGTGCTCGCACCGCGCTTTATTCATGGCTACACGCTCGCAAGCATGGCGGACAGTTTATTTTGCGTATTGAAGACACCGATAGAGAGCGTTCTACCCAAGAATCAGTCGATGCTATTTTAGAAGGCATGAATTGGCTGGGTTTAGATTACGATGAAGGTCCTATTTTTCAAACAGATCGTTTTGATCGTTATGCAGAAGTGATCGAGCAGTTGATAGAGCAGGGTGATGCCTACAAATGTTATTGCACACGTGATGAGCTGGATGAAATGCGCGAAACACAACGCGCGAATAAAGAAAAACCTCGCTACAACGGCAAGTGCCGTGACAGAAAGGATATTCCAACAGATGAGAATGGAAATCCTCTTGATTCTGTTATTCGTTTTAAAAATCCTTTAGAGGGTGATGTCGTTATTGATGACATGATCAAAGGTGAAATCATTATAAATAATCGTGAGTTAGATGACCTGATTATTGCAAGAACAGACGGCACACCGACTTATAACCTCACGGTAGTCGTTGATGATTTAGATATGGAAATCAGCCATGTGATTCGTGGAGATGATCATATCAACAACACGCCACGCCAGATCAATATGATCACAGCACTTGGTAAAGATGTACCAAAATTTGCCCACGCGCCGATGATTTTAGGGGATGATGGCAAGCGTTTATCAAAGCGTCATGGTGCAGTAGGTGTGATGCAGTACCGTGATGATGGTTATTTTCCTCAGGCGGTGCTTAACTATTTATTGCGCCTCGGTTGGTCACACGAAGATCAAGAAATATTCTCGCGTGAAGAGATGATTGATTTGTTTAAGGTTGAAAATGTAAACGGTGCGGCATCAACGTTTAATACTAAAAAACTTATTTGGGTCAACGAGCAATATATCAAAACATTGCCGGCTGATGAAATTGCACAGCACTTGCAATGGCATTTAGACAATCAAGGGTTAACGATTGTTGAAGGCGATGATTATCCCGCTTTGAATGATGTGATAGACGCACATCGTGATCGCGCTAAAACGTTGGTAGAGCTTGCAGCGGGTATCCGTTACTACTACCAAGATTTTGAAAGCTACGATGAAAATGCTGCAAAGAAACATTTTAAGACGGCAACGCCAGCAATCTTACAAAACTTGCTGGATAAGTTTAGGCAGATAGAAGCATGGAACGCAGATAATATCGCCGCTGAAATCAAAAATACCTGCGATGAGTTAGCGCTTGGTATGGGTAAAGTTGGTCCTGCATTACGTGTTGCAGTGACGGGTACGGCAATGTCGCCATCATTAGAGATCACGCTTGATTTAATTGGTAAGAAACGAAGCCTTGAGCGCTTAGAAAAGGCGGTTGAATTTGCGACGGCGAAGTACGCAGACTAACGAGTTACAGGGTATTAATCTATGAAAAAGCAACCAAGAAAATTAAAACAATGGGCTAAAGAAGCTTATGATGCTTTGGATATTGCATGGGGCCTATTGCAAGAAAAGTACTTGCACCCAAATGATGAGCAGAAATTATTACTCCTAGAGTTTGCATCCCCAATTGCTGCGTTAAATAGAGGGATTACAGATAAAGAACGTGTACATAAAGCGGCAGTGTTTGCATTTAAAAACTTTGAAATAGATTTTGAAAATAGAGAGAAAAGTGAGTCAGTGAAATATTCAATCAGTTTTTTATTGGCGTATATTGACTCTCATGTTTCATTTGGCTTTATAAACGAGGCTAAAGCACAAGATGTTATGCATTATTTAATGGATAACTATGATGTGAATGATGGTGCAAAAATAGAGGATACGAAGGAATTTATATTCCACTAAGAGCCTGATTAAGTCGATTAGAATTCAGCGCAGATTTGGCAAGCTGAAAATAATTGGACTTGATCAGGGTCTCCCTAAGAACTCTGATCAAGTTAAATTATAAAAGTGCCAAAAAGTGGGGGTTGATGATTTAATGGGTATATTTGTCACCCCCCATGTTTTTGCCACTTTTGTAATAAAATTCACCATCATCATACTGGTAAAGACCAGTATCCATTTATGATCAGGCGATGCTGCAACCGTGGATTGAGGTCTTCACCGCAATGACGAACGAATCTATAGTCATGTAGAATCAGTGTAGTTTCGCGAAATAGCCCCTTTATAGTGGAAATACAAAAGTGCCAAAAAGAGGGGGGGTGACAAATTGGTATGCCTATCGTTCATATAGATCAAGTTGAGTAGTTACGGCTTATTTTTTTGTATGTGTATGAACACCATCCCAGTTTTTTGGTGCTTTTGTTGATTTTTCTTTAATACGCATAATGTATAATTGATAGAGTGATTCATTTGTTTTTTCGTAAAGTTTTGTAAAAAGATTTGTTGCTTTTTCCCAGTCACCAGCAAGGTAAAGATCAAAGGCTTCTTGGTGTCTTTCTAATAGCTTTTTTTGAATATTACTTAAATCAGTCTTCATCACAATAGGCTCATAAATCATCACAGCATCTTGTTTGCCTTTTACGCGCACATTATCTACATAACGAAAAACGACATTAGGGCATTGCTGTTTAGTCTCTTCGCTAACCAGTATTTTTACTCCATAATATTTGGTTAAACTTTCAAGGCGAGAGCCTAAATTTACTGCATCTCCCAATACCGTATAGGCACGTCGATAGTCAGAACCCATGTCGCCTACATTCATTTCACCGGTGTGTATGCCTATGCCTGCGGCAACATTATCGATACCTAATTGGCTAAACTCATCTTGCATATCGGTAATTTTATTTTGCATGATAAGCGCAGATTCAACGGCTTGTTCTGCGTGTTTAGGGTCAAAAATAGGTGCGCCCCAAAATGCCATTACCATATCGCCGACGTATTTATCTATGGTCCCTTGGTTATCGAAAATGATTTTAGTTATGGGTGTTAGGTACTGGTTTAAAAAGGTTTTTAATTCTCGTGTTGTGAGAGGTTCAGAGAGTGAGGTAAAGTTTCTAAGGTCAGAAAATAGCACGGTCATTTCGCGCTTTTCACCATCGGTTGATAGTGCCTTTGGATTATCGATGAGTTTATTGATATGCCCCAGTGGAACGTATCGCCCAAACATATCGTGAATTTGTTTTCGATCTCTATTTTCTTTTAGTAGATGATAAACAACATATATGCTGGAAATTGCCATAATCAAAAGTAAAGAACTGATTACAGGCAAATTAATATGATGAGATGACCATAGCCATAGATTAAAGCTAAATGTAGCGACTAATAATGCGATACCCGAAATCACAAGATAAATGGGTTGTAAAAGCGGGTAGACCAATATCATCAAGATACCGAGAAATATTAAAGAAATGATAGTAGCGCCTTCGGTCCAGTCAGGAACATAGGCGATAGATTCTGGGTGAAGAATACCATGTATGATGTTAGCTTGAATTTCTACGCCAGGGAAACTAACTTGCATTGGGGTAGGGCGTAAATCAGCTAAGCCAATAGCAGAAGTGCCAATAATGGCAATGGCGTTTTCTAGCTCTGGAAATGATTTGTCTTTGTGCAGAATATCGCTGGCGGATAAATAATTAAAATGATTTCGTTTGCCAAGATAAGGGATAAGTATTTGACCTTGTGCATCAGTCGGAATATTCAATTTGCCTAGAGACAAGTGAGTGATTGTTTGAATATCACCTATGTTTGCAGTATGTAATTTAATGGAGTCTTCAAGTAAGTATAGCTTTGCTGTTTCAAGCGCAAGTGAAGGGTATATTTGGTCATTATAGCGTGCGACGATGGGTGCACGGCGTATTGTTCCATCAGCATCAGGAGCAATACTGAAAAAACCGCTGCCAGCAGCATTATTGGTGAACTCTGGAAGGTTTGCGGTGTAACCAACCATATTAATGGTGGTGAGAGTCTCTAAATTGTTTGTATCAAGTTCAATAGAAGTGGTTGGCAGTTTGCCTGTTTGTGAAAGTAGTTTATTGTGAAATGGATAGCCAAGTATCAGCTCTTTATCTTTTATTGTTTGTGCAAAATAAGCATCAGCATCAAGTTTGTCTTCAACAGTATCAATCCAATCGGGCATTATTTCTTGTAATTCGAAAAGGGCTTGTTTTAATTTTATTGTTGGATTCTCTTCTTTCTCTGATTGCACAACATCCAAGGTGATGACGGCAGTGTTATTTTCAAATAGTTTTTCAATGAGTTGAGATATTTTCTTTCGACTCCAAGGCCATCTTCCGTCTTTTTTTAAGCTAGCTTCATCAATATCAATAATGACAATGGGTGGGGTATCGTTGGTTTTAATAGGCGTACTGAGTTTTAAGCGAATATCATAAGGTATCGCTTCAAGACGTTGCAGAATTTCGATAATCGTTGGGTTGTCACTCAAATAAAACAAGCTGGCAAGTAAGGTAAGAATAATACTTGATGTTAAGGGAGCAAGTGATTGTCGATGTTTTTTAAACAGTTTTAAGCTCCTAGAGGTTTCATATTATGTCTTTTGTTTTGTGATGTATTCACATTTAGTTATCAAATATTGCTCTATTCTTTGTTCATAGTAAACCAAAGTTGCATCACCCGAATGGGTGATGCCGAACAATTGCAAGTTGTGTCATTATAAATGGCAGTGTATCCCTGATATTTATAAAAAATGTTGTCTCTATTATTTATAGCATTAAATTTAAGCCTAGGAGAAGTTTCATTAATACGAAAATTGTAAATTTTTTAATGGTGAGTTTTGTAATCTCTTTCCTTACGGCTTGTGGTGGGGGGGCAGATAGTGCTTCAGTTACACAAAATACTGCTAAACAATATCAAGGTTTTGTACAAAAAGGCCCTTTTGAAGTGGGAACAAATGTTGTGATCTCACAATTAGATTCTACTGGGATTCTCACTGGAGACTCAATAAATTCGAAAATAGAGAATGCCAGTGGGCGTTTTAGCTATCAATTACCTAATGACTGGAATATAGGTTTAGATGCAGGATCATTAAAAATAAGTGCAGAAGGTTTTTTCTTTGATGAGTCTCGTGGGAAGAAGTCAGATAGAAAAATAAATCTAAGTGCCATAACAAACTCACCAGAATTTAGCTCTGTTAACGTATTAACGAGTTGGGCAGTAGATAGAGTCGAAGTTCTATTAAAAGATGGCAAAAGCTTAACATCAGCTATTAATCAATCAAAAAATGAGTTGCTCAAAATTTTTGGTGTAGACAATATTAATCAATTAGATATTGCGCAAGTGGAGAATTTTGCATCAGACAATGCATTGCTATTTTTACTTTCAGGAGCATTGATGGAGGTTGCAGAGCAAAATGCGATAGATCCAAAACAAATCAGCAATGAAATTGGAATAGACTTTTCTGATGATGGGAAGTTGTCAGAATTAGGTAATGATTGGTTTATCAGGTTGCAAGCGATGATTCGTGATAATCCTCAGTCTCATGTGGATCAATACGCTAAAATTCTTAAAAGTAAACATAACTTAGCGTCTCCAAAAGGAGGGGATTTACCCGTAGTAATAGCATTGGCATCAAGACCATCAGCCGTTTTGCCTGAGGAGATTACGGTAGAACCCGGAGCTGTAGTCATGTTAGATGGACGGGAGAGTCACGACAACCCTATCGAAGAAGGAGGCAGACTAATAAATTACACATGGTTTAGAGTTGACCAGATAGGAGCTGAAATCCCATTTAGTAATCGCTTTAGTGCAAATCCTACAATTACAGCCCCAAATGAAGAGACAGAAAGACTGTTTGCTTTAGTTGTCACCGATGAACAAAAATTAACAGATACAGCAGTTATTAAAGTCATTGTTAAGAAGCCGCCTGTTGATAACAATCCACCCGTAGCTGATTCGCAGATAGACACTAATGGTATTTTTACCAATGAAGATACATCTATATCCATTGTATTGACAGGGAGTGATCCAGATTCCGATCCAATTACTTTTACTACAGCTTCGCTACCCTTACTGCTTAGTGGTGGTGTAATAGACGGCACACCGCCTAACCTTGTGTATACACCTAGTCCAAATTTTAACGGCTCTGACAGTTTCACTTTTACAGTGAATGATGGTTTTGAAGATTCAAATACAGCGACTGTAGAAATAACGGTAGCTTCTATCAACGATGCGCCCATTGCAAATGCAGGGGTAGATCAATCAGTCGTAAGTGGTGATTTAGTGAGCTTAGCAGGTTCAGGTGTTGATGTTGATGGAACTATAGCAGCATATTCATGGGTACAAATATCAGGAATTACAACAAGTTTAAATGACTCAAGTATTGCTACACCTGAGTTTACAGCTCCTCAAATAGGGAGCATACCCGAAACCTTAATTTATCAACTGATTGTAACTGATAATGAAGGCGCTCAATCATTAGCTGATACGGTAAAGATAGAAGTAGAACTAACGTCTTCTGCTAACAACCCTCCTGTTGCAATAGGTAGCACAGATAAAGGTGCAATAACTTCAGAGTCAGTTCTTGAAGGAGAGCTAGTAACTCTCACAGGTCATTTGAGTACAGATGATGGAACTATTGTTGAATATGTTTGGGAGCAAGTTGTAGAGGCTAACCACCCTATCGTGAGTTTATCAATACCCACTGATCTTACGAAAGCAACATTCACTGCGCCAACACCAAATGCTAATAATGCACCTTTAGTTTTAAAATTTAAGTTAACCGTTAAAGATAATGGCAGCCCATCCCTTGAAAATAGCACTGAAGTATTAGTGCATATTAATAGTAGGCCAACAGCAGATGCTGGAACAGATCGGAAAGTAACCAAGAATAATTTTGTTACTTTATCAGGTTCAGGTTCTTTTGATAGAGAGGGTGCGATTAAAACCTATGCTTGGCAACAACAGGCTGGTTCTTTGCCTCTAGTGACTTTAAATAATAGCGATACGGCAACACCTAACTTCATAGCGCCAAATGTTTCTGGTGCAGATATAGATTTATATTTTGATTTAATTGTAACGGATAATAATGATGTTGCGTCTGTCAAAGATTCTATAAAGATTACCGTGCAAGAAGTTTGTGTTACTCCTGCACCTATAGCATTTGTAGGTGTGGATAGGCATGTGCAAGAAAAAACAGCAACAGGAGCACCTACAGTAGTGACATTGAATGGTTCTGGCTTTTCCGATGGATCATGTGAATATGAAAATCATATTAATAACTATGTTTGGACACAAATAGGTACGACGGCAACCACATACCCTGTTGTATTAAGTACTACTGGCCCATATAGTGGGAATCGACCTTTCTTTACCGTTCCTGATGTTACGGCTATAACAGTTTTAGAATTCCAATTAGTCGTTGATGATTGGGTGGGAGGTAACGCTTCATCAGCCCCTGTTACTATGTCCGTGACGGTTTACCCTAGTGGTGCTAATTTGCCACCAAATGATCCGCCAACAGGCAGTGATTACAGTGTTGAAGTGCTCGGGAATGGCAATAGGTTAAACATTTTTCTACAGGCAAATGACCCTGATGGAGATAATGTTGCAATGACTTATAATATTGTGACAGATACAACGAGTGTGCCATTAGATCAAGCAAATGCTCAGTCTGGAAGAGTGATATTTACACCGAATCTTCCAGTGCCCGCGACAGATAGTTTTAGTTTTACTGCAACCGATCAAGATGGTAATACATCTGCACCCATAACGGTCACGATAGATCGCATTGCAGAGCCAGCAGGAAATCAAGCTCCAACGGCTAGTAGTGATACT
>JALSLX010000125.1 GCA_026988095.1 Thiotrichaceae bacterium | reverse complement strand
CGCGACAGATAGTTTTAGTTTTACTGCAACCGATCAAGATGGTAATACATCTGCACCCATAACGGTCACGATAGATCGCATTGCAGAGCCAGCAGGAAATCAAGCTCCAACGGCTAGTAGTGATACTATTTTTGTGTCTCCGTTGATCTATAGTAATCGTAGAATAAATGTTTTACTTGAACAACTTTATATTACAAACCCTGATCCTGCTAGTGTTGATGATTATATAAAAATTATTGGTACGGTTATAGATCCTCCGTTACCTGCAACACCTACAACCACTATAAACTTGAATTATTCAGCAACGGATGGACAATATTTAAGGGTTGAAAACATCGTTAGATATACATCTGGAAAAGGAATATATGAATACTATGTTATTGATAAGTATGGCAGAACATCAACCACAGAAAGAATTACGGTTGAGTTTGTGAATACTAAGCCAGTCGCAACCCCTCAAACGGTAACACCAATATCAAGTTCTGCAGGTGCTACTATAGGCTCAAATATTTTCCCAATAGACTTATCAGGTACTGATGTAGATACATTTCCAGAGTTAACTTTTGAGATTGTTACGCCACCTGATGTTTCTAAAAATATAACCTTTGATCTTACTGACTTCCAAACAACCGGTAAGCTAAAGTTTGGTTCATCAATAACGACAGTGAACCCATTTACCTTTACATTTAGAGTCATTGATAGAGAGGGGCTCGCTTCTGATCCAGCCGTTGTATCTGTTGAGGGATATACCTATGTTCCTTAAATATAGAGCTGGTAATACCTTAATGTTAATTAAAATAATGTCTGTTGTAGTTTGTATAGGGCTTACTGGAGGTGCATATTCTGCACAGAGCACATATCCAATATTAGAAAACAAAGTAGAACAGAAAAAATATCAACAAGCCTATCAACAAGCATTAAAGCTACTGGATAAAAACGAAGGCGACCCACGATTTGATTATTTGTACGGCTTATCTGCCTTACAAACAGGTCATTATAATGAAGCAGTTTTTGCCCTTGATCGCGTAACTGTGACTAGCCCAAGAGTGATACGACCAAGGCTTGAGCTTGCCCGAGCCTATCTTAAACTCAATAATAAAAGCGCGGCAATAAAAGAGTTTAACGATGTTTTAAATTTATCTCCTCCTCCCATCGTGAAAAAAAAGGTATTAACCTATATCTCTGAGTTAAAAAGAGATAAGAAAGGCATACAAAAATCAGTGACTAAACGCTTGGCTTCTTTTGCGATAGGTTACGATGATAATATCAATTTTGGCTATGCCAATAGTGAAATTGATTTACCTTTATTTGGTGTAGTAACGTTGAATCCATCAGCTGTTAAACAATCTAGTGGTTTTGCTGAAGCCAAGTTTCAAATTAGGCACAGAAATATAAATAATAAAAAAACTAATACATTTTTAAGCGCTAATTTAACTCACCGACAATATTTTAAAGAGACTAATTTTGATTTTACAGACGCTGATTTGCGTGCAGGGCTAACTCTAAATCGTAATAAAAACCAATATCAGTTTGTTGTTAGAGATAGGCCTGTATTCTTAGATGATAGTTTGCACAGCAATACCTTAGGGCTAGATGTTATTGCACGAAAATCGATAGGTGCAGGAAAGGTGATGAGTGTTTCATTAAGTATGGAAAACTATGATAGTAAACAAACTCCGTTAAGTGACAGAAAAAGAGCTCAAGCTGGCATAAGCTGGGATAAAAATAATGGCAAAATACAGCACCAAATAGGATTAAATATTGGTTCAGAATGGGCAGATGATAGTGCAGGTGAGCAGTTTAGCCGTGATATTGTAGGTGTTGGCTATAAGCTCACTCGTGATTGGAATGCTCGCAACAAAACCTTTTTAAACATGGATTATGGGCAGTATAAACACAAGGCTCCTTATGCTTTGTTTCCAGATAAGAGAAAAGATAATAGAGTCATTATAAGAGCTGTTCATGAATGGCAGTTAAGCGATAAAACAGCACTATTATTTTCAGCAAGACATATAAACAACAATAGTAATATCAGTTTATACAATGCACAAAGAAATGAAATCCAAGTAGGTGTTCGCTATGAGTGGTAGTAAAAAAGGTCAACTAGTACTTGGAATTTTATTGTTATTAATATTGTTATCCAATGCTTCAGTTATTAGTGCCGCAGAAAACCCTGAAAGTATAACGAGCACAAAACAAGCAGGTAAAACGCTTTTGACTCGTGGCAGTGTCATTAGTAAACGTGCTAGTGGAAATGTCACATTAAAACGTCGTTCTGCAATCTTTGAAAAAGATGAAATTCATGTAGGCAGTGATGGTCGTGCACAATTTAGAATGATAGATCAGGCGCTTATTTCGGTGCAGGAAAACTCTGTCTTGCAGATAAAGAATTACAAATATGAAACAGATGCCAAGAATAATTCTGTATTGTTAGAGCTATTGTCGGGTGGGTTAAGAACAATCACAGGTGCAGTAGGCAAAGATAATAAAAAGGCCTATGAGTTGCGCACACCACTCGCAACAATAGGTATACGCGGGACAGATTATGAAGTGGAGATCGTTCCTAGTGGTATGTATGTCGCTGTTTGGGATGGTGTTATTCATTTACAGTCACGTTTAAAAAATGGTTGTAATATGCTAATTGGGCGCTCGCAACCTTATATGTTTATATTCATAGATCGTTTGGGTAAGTGTAAAGGTTTACCACAAGTTCCTGATGTGTTTGCTACGGGGCATAGCTCAAATATACCCCCTTTATTAAAGGGTGGTACAGCGGCTACTCGATCTTTAAAGTCTAGACCACTTTCTATACAACCATTGACACAGGCGACACCTCATACCGCCACATCAACACCTCTAACATCAACTCAGCCCCCTATAAATGATAATTTAAAGGCCTTTATAGTAGATCAGTCTAATCCTTCGACAGAGCTATCATCTAAGGCAAATGCTATCGGTATACCTAATCCTACTTTTCAGGTTGGGTTGGATTTTTATAATAATATCAATGGTGGAACCGTTTCTAATTATCAAGAGTCTGTTGGAGGGTTTCCTGTCACTTGGGGATACTGGGGAGACTTTTCAACTTCTAGCATACCCGCTAATCCTAATAACCAAAGTTTAGACGGCTTAATTTGGGCAGTTTATACACCCAGTAACCCTTTAACAGATATACCGTCAACGGGATCATTCACATACAGTAATACCCAAGATTTAACCGCTAGTTCGTTAGGTGCAGTTACCGGTTTAAATATCCAAATGGATGTGAATTTTGGAACTAATAACATCTCTAATGGTTTGATAGAAGCATTTACCCCCAATGACAAGTGGGTAGCAGTCTTTGATGGTGTTATTACGGCAGGAGACCTTGATTTAAATTTAAACGGTGCTAGTGTTATCGACTCTAATCCATCAACAGCTAGCCCCCCTCGTGATGCGAGTGGTTTTATAGCGGGTGATTTTGTAGGCTCGAACGCTGAAGCTGTCGTTGGCTCTTTTGGTCTTTCAGAAGATTCTGTCCCCACAAATCATATAGAAGGGGTATTTATTGCAGAATAATAATCATAATATAAATAATATTAAGGAAGTTTTAGTAGTATGCAGATAAAGTTTTACGGTGTAAGAGGCTCAATAGCCACGCCTGGCAAAGATACCGTACGTTATGGGGGCAATACATCTTGTGTTTATGTAGAGTCTTCTGACGGTTCAATCTTTATCTTTGATGCGGGTACAGGTATCAAGAAATTGGGTGATGAGCTAATTAATAGCCCTAAACCTAAAGATATTAATCTTTTATTTAGTCACTACCACTGGGATCATATTCAAGGTTTTCCTTTCTTTTTGCCTGCCTACAATAAAGATCAGACTATTAATTTGCTTGCAGCCCACTTAGGCGACCTCAATGCATATTCTGTTTTAACCCAAATGACTGATCCTCATTTTCCTGTTCCTAGTGATAAGTTAGAAGCGACAGTGAATGTTTTCTCGATGAATGAAGATCGTTTATATGTGGGTAGTAATGTTATTAAAACTCAATCACTAAATCACCCAGGCGG